>JAUHYU010000143.1 GCA_030426345.1 Bacteroidia bacterium | reverse complement strand
GAAAAAATAGGCAATGGAGGATTGAGCGGCAAGCCGGTAAAGGATCGATCCACAGAAGTGATTAAATACCTGAAAGATCATGCTAAAACCCCTTTTCCTATCGTTGGAGTTGGAGGGATTCACTCTCCAGAAGATGCCTTGGAAAAAATTAATGCCGGAGCAAGTCTTGTTCAGTTGTATTCCGGCTTTATCTACGAAGGTCCGGGTTTGATCAAAAGAATTTGTAAGTTATTGCTCGAAAAGGGGAAATAGGCTGCTTTATAAATTTATGCGTGTCAATTTTTAAGTAATTTTCATAAAATAATCTTCATTTCATTAGCTTTGTGATTTGAAAAAATAAATGGGTAAGAATACATATAAGTCAAACAACTTTAAAAAAACCAAAAAGCCGCGAAAGAAATTCTCCTACAATATGGATTTTTTTAGGGATCGTAGGCTGCATCTTACCATAGGTATCTTTTTTTTAGTAGCTTCTTTTTTCCTGATTACGGCATTCGTTTCCTATTTATTTACGGGCAAGGCAGATCAAAGTGTGGTGGAGGCAATTGCAACTACCGGAATTAAAACTTCGGGATTTGAAATTGATAATTGGTTTGGTCTTCTGGGTGCTTTGTCTAGTCATTATTTTATCTACAAATGGTTTGGGATTGCAGCACTCCTCATCCCTCCATTTTTATTTCTGATAGGTACGTATATTTTATTCAGAAAGCAGTTAATTCCCATAAAAAGGTCATTTTATTTCATCTTGTTTTTTGCCTTTTGGCTAAGTACGCTTTTAGGATATATAAAACTTGACGAAAGTAATCCGGTACAGCTCAGCTACATTACGGGAGGAATTGGGTTCGAAATAGCATCAATTCTCCATGGGCTCATGGGCTGGGGTACGTATATCCTTCTGATATTTTTATTCCTAGTATTTATCATTTACTTTTTCAATATCACGACTATCAAAGGGTTGGAAAAAAAGTCAATGAGTAATCCTCTTGATCAACGGGATGAAGCAACACCAGATACCATATCTGAAGATAAATACTCAGCCAAGGAGGAATTGACTCCGACAATTGATACTATTCCTGAAAAACCTGAACCTGAGAGTTGGGTAGTGCCAGGAGCTAAGCAGCCAGCAAAAGCAAAGGATACAGGATTGGAATTGGATATCGAAAATGAAAATATTGTAGGTGGTGTAGAAGATAACGAAGAAAAAGAAGATCTCCCATTTGAAATTGATGAAAAGACCGATGGAGAAAAAGCTGTAGAAGGCTTGGCGCATTATGACCCCACACTAGATCTTGGCACATATCAATTCCCGGAGCCATCCTTGCTCAATGAATATGAACATAACAATGTTCAAGTGACCAAAGATGAGTTGGAGCAGAACAAAGATAAAATTGTTGAAACGCTCATCAATTTTAAAATTGGTATCAGCAGCATCAAGGCTACCATTGGCCCCACAGTTACTTTATATGAAATTGTGCCTGAAGCCGGTGTGAAAATATCACGGATCAAAAATTTGGAAGACGACATTGCCTTGAGTCTAGCCGCATTGGGCATTCGGATCATTGCGCCAATTCCCGGAAAGGGGACAATAGGTATCGAAGTGCCTAATAAAAACCGTGAAATGGTTTCTGTTCGGTCGGTACTTGCCACTGAGCGGTTTGCCAACTGCAAATATGAGTTGCCGGTGATTTTGGGAAAAACAATTAGCAACGAAGTGTATATTGCGGATTTGGCCAAGATGCCCCACCTTTTGATGGCGGGAGCTACCGGACAGGGAAAATCTGTCGGACTCAATGTGCTTATAGCTTCGCTACTTTATAAAAGACATCCATCGCAGTTGAAATTTGTGATGGTGGATCCAAAAAAGGTGGAGCTAACGCTATTTAATAAAATAGAGCGGCATTATCTCGCCACCTTGCCGGATAGTGAAGAGTCTATCATTACTGACAATAAAAAGGTTATATACACGCTCAATTCTCTGTGTATCGAGATGGACAACAGGCTTTCGTTACTAAAAAGTGCCGGTTGCAGGAATTTAAAAGAATACAATCAGAAATTTGTGAGACGGCTCGTCAATCCGGAAAAAGGCCATCGTTATTTGCCATACATTGTATTGATTATCGATGAGTTGGCGGATTTGATGGTTACTGCGGGAAAGGAAATAGAAACGCCCATAGCACGTTTGGCTGCCGTGTCTCGTGCCACGGGAATCCATCTTGTGCTGGCTACGCAGCGTCCGTCGGTAAATGTGATTACCGGGGTGATCAAAGCCAACTTTCCAGCGCGGTTGTCTTTTAGAGTAACTTCAAAAATCGATAGCCGCACCATTTTGGATTCCGGTGGAGCTGAGCAGCTGGTAGGACTTGGAGATATGCTGTATTCCCATGGATCAGAGCTCGTGAGGCTTCAGGGGCCATTTATTGATACTTCTGAAGTTGACAAGATTTGTGAATTTGTCGGAGCGCAACGTGGATATGAAACGGCATACATGCTTCCGGAATTTATCGGAGAAGAATCTGAGGCTGCGAGCTCTGCTGATTTGAGCGATAGGGACAAGATGTTTGAAGAGGCTGCACGATTGATTGTGCGGCACCAGCAAGGCAGTACTTCCTTAATTCAGCGCAAGCTAAAATTGGGCTACAATCGCGCAGGCCGTTTGATTGATCAGTTGGAAGCTGCCGGTATTGTGGGGCCATTTGAAGGAAGCAAGGCACGTGAGGTGTTGGTGCAGGATGAATACTCTTTGGAACAGTTATTGAATGAAATTGACGAAAATAATTAAATAAAGGAATAAATATTAATAATGAAGAAACTAGGATTAATGCTCATTGTGTTGGGTTTGGTGGGAGTGGCCAAGGCTCAGGAAGATCAAAAGGCCAAAGGGATTTTGGATAAGATGAGTGATAAATATCAAACTATTCCAGCGTACAAAACGAATTTTGTATATCAGCTGCGGAATAAAGTAGAAAATATCGACGAGAAATTTAGTGGCGAAATCATGGTCAAAGGCGAAAAATACGTCCTGATCATGAGTGACCAAGAAATCTACAATGACGGCGAAACGATCTGGACATTGCTGAAAGATGCCAACGAGGTAAATGTAGATTATTACATGCCTGATGAGGGCGATCTTTCCCCCAATAACATCTATGCTGCGTACAAAAAAGGCTATCGCTACCGCTGGGTAGAAAACAAAAAGGTAGGAAGCCGCACGCTTGATGTGGTAGAATTGCAACCGGAAAACCCCAAAGATCCGGACAAGATGTTTTATAAAATATTGCTGAATATTGACAATTCAGATCACACAATCCACAGCTGGGAAATGTATGACCGTGGAGGAAATGTTTTTTCCTATATTATTTCCGGCTTCAACCCGGCGTTCAAGGCAGAGGATTCATTTTTTGAATTTAATGCGGCAAAATATCCTAATGTAGAGGTAGTTGATATGAGATAACCTAAAGCCGTTCAATCGACTTTTAGTAATTCAAATACAAATATGACCAGAGCAGAATTAATACAACAGATCAAGCAAAAGAAATCTTTTTTGTGTGTGGGACTAGATACGGATTTAAAGAAGATTCCACCACATCTTTTGAAAACCAGCGATCCTGTATTTGAATTCAACAAGCAGATCATCGATGCCACGATTGATCATTGCGTAGCCT
Organism: Bacteroidia bacterium; assembly: GCA_030426345.1. Taxonomy (GTDB): domain Bacteria; phylum Bacteroidota; class Bacteroidia; order Cytophagales; family Cyclobacteriaceae; genus JAAUQL01. The sequence continues at coordinate 4,270 of JAUHYU010000143.1, read as the reverse complement.
ACAAACCGAACCTTGCCTTTTACGAGGCACTCGGTGCCAAAGGCCTGGAAAGCCTTGAAAAAACCATGGAATACCTCCCTAAGGATGTATTTACCATTGCAGATGCCAAACGAGGTGATATCGGAAATACATCCAGCCTCTATGCCCGTGCATTTTTTGAAAATATGCATTTCGATTCCATTACCGTTGCGCCGTACATGGGCGAAGATTCCGTAAAACCGTTCATGGATTATGAAGGCAAATGGGTGATCCTGTTGGCACTTACCTCCAACATGGGCAGTAAGGATTTTCAAAACCTCCGGATCAAAGATACCGATACCCAGTTATTCGAGGAAGTGCTAAAAACTAGCAAGGAATGGGGAGATGACCACAACATGATGTATGTGGTAGGTGCGACAAAGGCTGAGAAACTCATGGAAATTAGGAGCATTATACCCGATCATTTTTTGCTTGTGCCCGGTGTAGGAGCACAAGGAGGCAGCTTGGCAGAAGTGGCGGAGTATGGCATGAATGCCGACTGTGGTCTGCTGGTCAATTCCTCTAGGGGGATCATATACGCATCTCAAAACCATGATTTTGCCAGCCAGGCAAAAATAGAAGCAGCCAAGCTTCAGCAGGAAATGGAAAAATACCTCCAGCAGTATCTCTGATAATATGTTATCCCCTTCATAAGTATTTCTATTTCAGCTTACCAAATAGCATCATTTTTCCATAGATTGTCATTTGAATATATCATCGTGTATGGCACATGTCCCGCAGGGCATGTGCCATACACGCACTATTATGTGAAATTGTGCAAAAAAAGTAATCGAATTCATGATATTAGGAGAAGCCATCTAATTTTATTCATAATAATATGAAGAGTTGTAAAAAGTAAAAATGGACGCTCCTACACCAAGTGTTTTTATTTGGGGAATTTATGTTTTGCTAGTTGGTGTATTTTTAATTTTTATACCCAGCAAGACACTAACTCTATTTGGGCATCAATTTATGCTCGAATAGCTGGATTAATTGGTTTTTCTGGGCTAGTAATTCTCAAAATTGCTAAACCTAAGATCATCCTTTTCGGACTAATTGACGCTCTCGGAGCAACTTGGACTTTGTTGACTTTGATAAATTTAGGGTAATTATATTATTGGATTAGCTAAGTTGACCTAATTTGAAAAGTGCATGAAAAAAGCTATGAGTAGCGCACCATGGGCAATCAATAATTAAAAATAAATGCTAAATTGAAATAAGTATTTGCTATTTCATATAAAAAGTAAAAGAATCAGAATGAACCCAAAAGTTGATTTCTTTTTTAACAAAGACACAAAGTGGCAAAAGGCATATCAGGAGTTAAGAATGATTGTGCTGGACTGCGGTCTTACCGAAGAGTTGAAGTGGGGAGTCCCTTGCTACACATATAAGCATAAAAATGTCGTGCTAATTCATGGATTTAAGGAGTATTGCGCACTTCTATTTCACAAAGGGGCCTTGCTGAATGATGCTGATGGTATCCTAATTCAGCAAACAGAGAATGTGCAGTCAGCACGCCAAGTTCGCTTCACGAATCTCGAAGAAATTGAGGAAATGGAAGCGACTTTGAAAGCTTATATTTATGAAGCCGTAGAAGTGGAAAAAGCCGGCTTGAAAGTAGAGTTAAAAAAGACCACAGAATATAGCATTCCAGAAGAATTTCAGAAGACACTGGATGGAAATCCTGATGTGAAAGCTGCTTTTGAGGCACTCACGCCGGGACGGCAAAGGGGATACCTGCTGCATTTTTCACAACCAAAACAGTCTAAAACCCGTGAGTCCAGGATCGAAAAATGTATTCCGAAGATTTTTGAAGGGAAGGGATTTAATGAGCAGTAAAATTCACCTATTTGACAAATGATCACCAAGAACCCACAGGTTGATACATATTTCATTGATGGTTGCGGGCGTTGCCCACTTGGTGGTACACCCCAATGCAAAGTCAATAATTGGACGGAAGAAATGAAGCATTTGAGAATGATCGTTCTTAACTGTGGGTTAAAGGAAGAATTGAAGTGGGGCGTACCTTGTTATACATTTCAAAAAGTTAATATTGCTGTTGTAGCTGCATTTAAAGAGTACTGCTCACTTAGTTTTTTCAAAGGAGCCTTGCTAAATGATTCTTATAAAATCCTCAACAAACCCGGAGAGAATACGCAGTCGGCTCGGCTTATAAAGTTCACCAATGTGCAGGAGATAATGGCGATGGAAGCGACTTTGAAGGCCTACATTTACGAGGCTATAGAAGTTGAAAAAGCCGGCTTGAAAGTGGAGTTTAAAAAAACCACGGGATATAACATTCCGGAAGAGTTTCAGACGATACTGGATGAAAATCCTGATGTGAAAGCCGCTTTTGAGGCGCTGACACCGGGTCGGCAAAGGGGATATCTGCTGCATTTTTCTCAACCAAAACAGTCCAAAACCCGTGAATCCAGAATCGAAAAATGTATCCCTAAGATTTTCGAAGGGAAGGGATTCAATGAGCGGTAATCCTCATTCTAGCCTGCATAAAGCATGGTTTTTCCATGGATTGGATCAGCTAAAGAAGGCAAATCTATTTGATGACCAATTGCGAAATAATGATTAAACAAGATTTAAAGCATTATTCATACTGCTTCATATATTCAAGAAATGTCCGTGCAGTTTTATCGAGATTTTCGATCGATCCGCCGCCGTCTAGCACTTCGCACATTTCATAAACGATCCATCCCTGGTAGCCAATTTCTTTTAACGCGCCGAACCAGGTTTTGTAATCAATCATACCTTCACCCATGGGCATAGCACGCATCGCAGGCTGTTCTTTTTTATAATTGGTCAAATTATTCACATAGCTATAGCGAGGATGCAAAGCGTAATCTGCAGCGATGGTATTTACGATATATGGTTTCATTTTCAGGATCGACTCACGCAATTCTTCTTTCGTAAGCCCTTCCAAAACCGGCGACCATGCATCCCATCCGGCCATCACGTTGGGCAAGTTTACTTCTCTCAAAAGCCAGGACATAACATCGTGATGAAGGGCTATGTCGTGATGGTTTTGCACGGCAAGGGTTACACCATGGTTAGCCGCCAACATCCCGGCCATTTTCAATCCAGAAACTACTTCTGCGTATTGCTTGTCGTAAGGAATTCCCGGCCGCTCATATCCGGTGAAAATGCGCACCATATTTGTTCCTAAATCTGCCGCCAACTCGGCAATTTCGCCCACCCAGGCCGCCTGAATTTCAGCATTTGGAATCCCAGGCTTGTCGATTCCGGCCGTAAAATCAGTATAGCCGGCCAATGCCACTAATGTCAATCCCAGAGAATCAATTTTTGCCCTGAGTCGTTTTCGAGCGGCTTTGTCATAATCGTGCGGCGACACATGCGGGCGTTTGGCAACCAACATCACACCTTCATAGCCCAACTCTTTAGCCTTTACCAAAAATTCGTCAACTGTTAATGGCGTTTGTCCTCTCCAAATGCCAAGATAACTTACTGAATGCAGGCAGGTCTTTACTTTAAAATCAGCAGGATTTCCCGAAGGTGCTTTTTGAGCAAACGAAAAGAAAGAAACGAATAAGCTTGTGGTAAGCAATAGAATAAAATGTTTCATAGGGCAATTTTAGGTTATTGAAAAGATATTGATTTTGAGTGTTTTTTGATTTATACAAAAATATAATAAAAAATGTGCGGAGTTTGATTACTTAATAATTGTTTCAATTAGGGTTTCTAATTGCGCAAGGAAGTTTCATGGAAAAAACATGCTTTTTGGCGTGTATATCCATTGCAAGCCCAGTGAATAACAGTAATGAGATGGTAGTTCAGAAAAACTGCCACCATTATCTCTGGATAAGGTCCCAACAAACGACGATCCATAAAAAAATCAGGATGGATTCCTGAGAATCTATCCTGATTTTTCTTCCATAAAGTATCAAAAATGATTTACACTACTTACCCATCTACTATGACCGTGCCTATGATAATTCCAAGTTCAGTAGCTACCTCTACAGCTACTTGCCCCACATTACTTGGTACTCCTGAAGTAGGAATCGTTGTCTTCAAAGACGTATCTGTATTGTCAGTAACTGTTACATTGATGCCGTACACTCTTACCGATGCATTTGTCAGCCCTTTTCCGGTAACAGTTATCTCATCACCGACCCCGACAGTTGCCGGTAAGATGCTATTTATAACAACACCATAAGCGGCTATATTGATACTACTGGTTGCTGAGCCTACGGAATTAGTAACAACAACATCTGCTGAACCC
>JAUHYU010000142.1 GCA_030426345.1 Bacteroidia bacterium | reverse complement strand
CCATCACGCAATAATTCACAATTCCCAAAAACTCATTGGATATATCTTCATGGATTTTTTGAACCCCCTTTTCTTGAATTGACCGGATTCGCTGAGCCTTGATCATTATTTGATCTGTGATTGAAGGTAATCTCAAAATCCTCCATGCCGTACCATAATCACGCGTTTTCTTCTCAAAAACTTCTTTGCAGGCCTTTATAACTTCTCTATATTCGCTTATTGTTTTATTTGCCAAAATCCATTCATTCTAAGTGTATAATAAAAAATCAGATCATCCTTTGGCGTCGAAAGATAAAGTTTTTTATTCAAAAAGCACACTCAACCTAAATGGAAAAATAATGGATTTGAGTTCCCCTAAAATCATGGGGATTCTCAATGTGACTGATGACTCATTTTTTGATGGGGGAAAGTACCAGCAAGAAAAGGAAATTACACTACAAGCTGAAAAACTGATTTCAGAAGGTGCAAATATTATTGATATTGGTGGCTATTCTTCACGCCCTGGTGCTGCGCATATTGCAGAGGAAATAGAGCTAAAACGTGTGTTAAAGGGAATAGAAACAATAAGGAGTGTTTCTGAAAGCATTCCAATATCAGTTGATACATTTAGATCAAAAATAGTCCAAAAATCCATAGAAGCTGGCGCTGATATGATCAATGATATTTCTGGAGGAAGCCTAGACAAAAACATGTTTGATACTATTTCCAGATACAATGTGCCTTATGTAATGATGCATATGGTTGGCACACCACGAAATATGCTCAGCAAGGCAAATTACAGTAACATCATTGTCGAAATATTGGATTATTTTAGCAAAAAGGAGGAAGAACTGATGCAACTTGGCGTAAAAGATGTTATTATTGATGTAGGCTTTGGGTTTTCAAAAACAACACTCCAAAATTATTCTTTGTTAAAAAATTTGGAATGTTTTCAAGTGCTAAATTCCCCAATGCTCATCGGAGTCTCTAGAAAATCCATGATCTATAAAATATTAAATACCGATCAGGAAAGTGCCCTCAATGGCACCTCAGTTTTAAACTCAGTAGCAATGCTAAAAGGTGCTGCCATACTCCGGGTTCATGATGTAAAAGAAGCAAAAGAAGTTATTGATCTAATTAATTTAATTTAAAGTTGGTTTTACTATTCAATATTGGGTTTCTTGAAATAAGCTGGATGGATATCATTGATATACTGGCAGTTACATTACTACTATATCAAGTTTACAAACTTATGAAGGGCAGTATTGCCTCCAAAGTATTTCTTGGGTTTTTATCTCTTTATCTCACCTATTTAATGGTAAATGCTGCAAAAATGGAATTACTTTCTGCCATTTTAGGACAGTTTATGGGGGTAGGAGTATTGGCGTTGATCATCCTGTTTAGTCCAGAGATAAGGAAATTCTTATTGATGATTGGAAAATCCACTACTTTCAGCAGAGAAAATTTTTTAAAAAACCTACCATGGAAAAAAAATACAAATGGAGATCAATTTGACATCAACCCTGTCATAGACGCTGCAAAAACCCTTGGTGGTTCTTATACCGGAGCGTTGATCGTTTTTTCAAGGGAATCAGAACTTAAATTTTATGTTGATTCTGGAGATAGAATTGACGGGATGATTTCCAAAAGATTACTCCTTTCCATATTCAATAAAAATAGTCCTTTACATGACGGAGCTGTAATAATTTACGACGGGAGAATATCTGCCGCAAGATGTATCCTTCCAGTGAGTGATTTGGAAAATTTACCAGCACAATTTGGACTTCGTCACAGAGCTGCAATAGGTATGAGTGAAACCACAGACACTATGGTGTTAGTGGTTTCGGAAGAAACCGGGCAATTATCGATAGTTAGAATGGGGAAAATCCACCATAATCTGTCTATTCAGGAAATTCGAAAAATGATCAACGACTATTTCTTAGAAGATCAAAAAGGAAATGAGATCAAAACAAAATTTGAAAATATACTGGAAGATGAATTGACAACTAACAAAGATGCAAATATTGAGAAAGGCTCTGAACAAAAACAAGCCTGACAGCTCATGATCAGGCCTTATATTAAATCTTATTCTTATGGCCAGAAAAGGAAAGGTAGTATTATCTGAGTTTTACTGCTGCAATGTGGAATAATACACACGCAAATAAATATTTTCTTTCTTAGCTATCAGCTGCTCACTGGATATAACAGAAGTCCACAAATTTGAAGCTCCAACAAGCAACAACGTATCACTGGAAGAACCACTGGTCAAAGACTGCACGTAACCAGTAAGCGAGGCCACATACCTCCCCTTGTTTTCTCCACTAAATCTAGAAAACGCCATCCTCCCCACAATATCGTAACTTAAAGTCATATTTAAGGTATCGTATGTCTCATCAAATCGATTGTCTTGACCCGTAAGATATAAATCCAAGCCTCCTGGAGGCCACAAATAATCATCATATTCTTCAGTCTCTATCACCAATTCTGCACTATTAATTACTAGATGGTCAATGGTATCGAGAAAACTAACATATGGAGCCATGTTTAATTTTGTAAAAATACCACTACCAGAATTAATGTAAGTAAAGTCATTATTAGTTTCAAAATCTTGATAATACCCAGGAATCCCCTCCAAAGATGATCCTGTTTTATCCAGAGAAATATGATTGTAATACCGGGTGATATTGTATCCCGCAGTATCAAATCCTACCGGTATGTAATTAAAAAAAGTGGTATCCTCCTCATCATGGAAATACATTCGCATATAAGTAGACTGGCTTTCAGAGTAAACCCCCGTTACCACATCATTTTGTTCATCAGAAACAAATGCCAATCCGTTAAAAAATTCTCTAAAAGAATTGTTGCTTAGATAAACTGATGTATCAGTTTGGGCCTTTTCCAATAAACGCATTCCCAATTCATCAGCAAGTCTGGTGGTATATACAGTATCTACTCTAGTAGTATCAAACCCAGAAATATCAAAGCTGAATTCCCCAAGGGTATCAGAAAGGTAAGAATTTGAATTTTTTGTAAGATACAGTGAGTCAAGAAGAATTTCATTTTCAAGTTCATGAATGTATATCTTCTTTATTCCATTAAAATTTTCGCCATTCAAGTAATTGACATTTACGCTCAATGTAATGCTATCAAATACAAAACTTTCCCTCGGCTTAAACCCTGAAGCACCTAAATAGATACTTGTGTATCCGGTGTATGTTGACTTTCCAAAATCTGAATTGGATGTACTCCCCGTCAAAATCCGCCCCCCAGAAGTAAAATTTTGATTTGCACCGATTCTTGTAGAATTGTCTGAAACTACCTCATCAAATTCTATGACTGAGGTTTTCAATGGAATTTCATTGAATTTGGCTACAAAAATGCCGTTTTCAGGATTAAGACCTAAACCAATCTCCCCCGGATCCTCACACGCAAAAATAATAAAGGCCAGCCCTACAGCCAGCCCCAACCTTTTAACCCACAAGGTCATTATATAGGTTATAATATGACTCTTCGCAATTTTCGTCTTTTTCAATGGTATCAATTAAGCCTTCCTCACTTTTTTTAATGGATGCAAATATAGCATTTAAACCATTTTTGAATTCATTCTCAGATTTTATTGTAGCATCTGCATATTCGATACCTAACTTTATGAACCCTTCGTAGTCTGCTGATCCCAATGGACTTAGCATTTCATCTTCGATGTCCATCATTTTTACTTTTTGCAACAAATCCCCACCAAATTTATGCTCAAAAGGAGTATCATAAACCGTAAACACGGTTTTTGCCTTTTGGAAAATAGGATCATTTTTGTAAGTGGTTTTCAAGTACATAGGTATGAGACTAGTCATCCAATCGTTACAGTGTACTATATCAGGAGCCCATCCCAATTTCTTCACTGTCTCTAAAACCCCTTTACAGAAAAATATCGCTCGCTCATCATTATCCTCATAAAAGTTATTTTCCTTGTCATGGAAAACGCTCTTTCTATGGAAATAGTCTTCATTATCGATAAAATAAACTTGCAATTTTGCAGTTGGGATAGAAGCAACTTTAATAATCAGTGGTTTCTCTTCTTCCCCAACGGAAATATTAATACCAGAAAGCCTTACAACTTCATGCAATCTGTTTCTTCTTTCATTAATCAACCCAAAACGTGGAACTAAGATTCTTATTTCCATACCTCTCTCCTGCATTGCTTGCGGCAACTTCCTTACCAATTCAGCAACAGCTGAGGTCTGAAGAAAAGGATTGATTTCACTTGCGACATAAAGAATGCGATACTTTGTCATAATTCTGATAGCTTTTATATTTCAAATTCGGATACAAAAGTACGAAATTTTTCGCATCTTTCAACAGATATTAAAATAGAAAGAGTAGTTTTGCACCCTTTTTAGAAAAGCCAGTATGGAGATATTTACTGATATATGTGATTTCCGTCTTTATATTAAACAAGTAAGGCAGCATAATAAATCCATCGGGTTTGTTCCAACGATGGGGGCATTGCACCAAGGCCATCTAGAATTGGTCAAAAAATCCATCCAACAAAACGATGTGACTGTCTGTAGCATTTTTGTCAATCCTACTCAATTCAATAATCCCAACGATTTAGAAAATTATCCCCGAGACAACAAAACTGATCTATCCTTGTTGAAAGCAAATAATTGCGATGTTGTTTTTCTTCCGTCTAACGCAATTATGTATAAAAAAAATGATATTCTGAGTCTTAATTTTGGATATCTGGAAAATATCATGGAAGGAAAATTTCGCCCTGGGCATTTCAAAGGTGTTGGCCTTATAGTTATAAAACTATTTAACTTGGCATGCCCCAACAGAGCTTATTTTGGCACAAAGGATTTGCAACAGCTAACGATTGTAAAAAAACTTACAAAAGAGCTGCTTTACGATATCGAAATTATTCCGGTTCAAACTATACGGGAACCTGACGGATTGGCCATGTCTTCCAGAAATGGACTCCTCAGCAAGGAAGAAAGGATTCAGGCATTGGATTTATATAAGGCATTAAACACAGCTAAAAAGCAACTTATAGGAGGAGAATCCGTTACATCGGTTCTAAAATATGTCCAACAATTCTTTACAACCGAAAGTAAATTAGAGCTTGAATATTTCGAAATAGTCAACACAACAGATTTGATGAAAATCAATGAAATTCCCACATCAAAGCAAGTATCACTATGCATTGCAGGGCAATTAGGAAAAGTAAGATTAATCGATAATATGTCATTATTATAATATAAATTTGCACTTGGAATTTGGTAGTAATGTTAATAGAAGTAGTAAAATCTAAAATCCACAGGGTTAAAATCACCCAAGCAGAACTTCACTATGTTGGAAGCATCACTATTGATGAGGACATCATGGAAGCTTCTAACATTATTGAAAACGAAAAAGTGCAAATCGTGAATATCAACAATGGCGAGCGTCTTGAAACGTATGTAATCAAGGGCGAACGAGGTGGCGGACAAGTTTGCCTTAATGGTCCTGCGGCCAGAAAAGCACAGGTTGGCGACATAATCATCATTATCTCTTATGCTTTGATGAGTTCAGAAGAGGCCAAAAACCACACTCCAACCATCACTTTCCCTGACGAAAACAACAAAGTCATTGGCTAGCAAAACACAAAAAGTTGTCGTAAACATTATAAAATACACGGCAACACTTGGCATCGCAGCATTGTTGCTATGGTTTGTTTATAAAGACTTTTCTTTTGAAGAGCTGATCACTCAATTTGAAGGAATCAATTACAATTGGATTACCTTATCCATTATTTTTGCACTTACAAGTCATTATTTGAGAGCCTATCGATGGAATATTCTTTTGGAACCATTGGGATACCAATTAAAAACCAACAGAACCTTTATTGCCGTAATGGTCGGGTATTTTGCCAATAATTTAGTCCCTCGCCTTGGTGAGGTTACAAGATGTGGTATTTTAAAAAAGAATGATCATGTTTCTATGACTACATCCTTTGGCAGCGTGGTAGCAGAAAGAGGCTTAGATTTATTAACATTAATCTTATTGGCTACAGTCACATTTTTTATAGAATTTGACAAATTGAATGAGTTTGTCCTGACTAACTTCCAGGATAAAATACCAAACTCACAAACAATATTTATGCTGATGATAACTATTACCGTCATATTTTTTGTCATGCTCGCTCTAGCCTTCGTATTACTAAAGATATATAGAGATAAATTGCACAAAAATCCGTTGTACTTAAAAATCAGAAAGTTTGTGAAAGAATTATTGGACGGATTTCTTTCTATTCGTAAAATAAAAAAACCACTAGGTTTTTGGCTTTCCTCCGCAGGTATTTGGATATTGTATTACTCCATGCTCATTGTGGTATTTTATGCGTTCCCTCCTACAGCTAATCTTAGCTACACTGCGGGATTAACTCTTTTGATCATGAGTGGATTGGGGATGTCAGCACCTGTACAAGGAGGTATTGGTGTGTTTCACATATTGGTAAGCGGCATATTGGTGTTATACGGCATATCAGCTGAAGACGGAAAAATATTTGCTCTAGTGGCACACACCACTCAATTTGTTACAATAATGATATTTGGAGGAATCAGTTTTGTAATCAGCGTTTTTATGAAACCAAAACTAAGCAATGCAGTCATCGACTAAAATAATTTCACTTCTGGAAGCCATAAAAAGGGTATCCAAATGGAGAGCCAATGGAGAAAAAACTGTATTTTCCAATGGGTGTTTCGATATCATACATGCGGGGCATGTGGACTATCTGGAAAAGGCAAGGCACAAAGGAGACCATTTGATTGTTGGTTTAAATACTGACAACTCCGTTACTAGGCTGAAAGGACTTGGTCGGCCAATAGTGGATGAAGTATCAAGATCAAGGGTGCTCGCAGCATTGGAGTTCGTGGATGCAGTCATCTTATTTGATGAAGACACCCCGTACGAAATCATTAAGATTCTAAATCCGGATGTGTTGGTAAAAGGAAAAGATTATGAAGTCAGCAACATTGTAGGGGCTGATCTCGTATTGCAAAATGGTGGAAAAGTGGAAACCATAGAATTGACAGAAGGGCTATCCACAAGCACCGTAATTAATAAAATTCAAAACTTAAAATAAAAAAGCTGTGGGGATATTTGTAATCGCTATTTTTTTCATGATTGTGAGCTATGCGGTCAGCTCAAGACTCAAATCAAAATTCAAAAAATACTCGCAAATCCCGTTGGCATCTAACCTTAGCGGAAAAGAAATCGCTGAAAAGATGTTGGCCGACAACCGCATTTATGCTGTGAAAGTGAATTGCCATGAAGGTTCTCTAACGGATCATTACAATCCGGCCAACAAAACCGTAAACCTCAGCGAACCGGTGTACTATGGCAAAAGTGCGGCTTCCGCAGCAGTGGCAGCGCACGAATGTGGTCACGCTGTGCAGCATGCCACGGCGTATCAGTTTTTGGAGTTGAGGTCTGCCCTGGTGCCACTTCAAAATGCCAGTGGAAAGATTTTAAATGTTATAGTATTAGCGAGTATATTCGGAGGCTTCTTTTTCTTTTCCATATTCCCTTATGACTATGTGCTGTTGGCAATTATCGGAGTTTATTCGATATTGACATTGTTTTCATTAGTAACCTTGCCTGTAGAATTTGACGCCAGCAAACGGGCTCTCCAATGGATAGATGCCAACGGCATCACAACTACACAAGAACATGCCATGGCAAAGGATGCCTTAAAATGGGCCGCCATGACATATATAGTTGCAGCCTTGGGATCTCTTGTTACTCTTTTGTACTATGTTTCGATGTTCTTAGGTAGCAGGGACTAAATGGATTAAATTCCATTAAAAAAGGGTTCAAAATCCATGGATTTTGAACCCTTTTTTCGTTAAATATGTTGATCTACTTTACCGATATCCTAAACAATTGTCTTGTGCCGTCATTGGTAATACCAGGCACTAATATCTGATTGTTTTCGCGGTTCCACCTTGGTGCCGGATCTATTCTGAGCGGCCCCTTCAGATAGGTTCCTTTATAAATCCCCTTACTTCTAACCCACCTATCATCGTT
>JAUHYU010000034.1 GCA_030426345.1 Bacteroidia bacterium | reverse complement strand
CCAAAGAAAGGCTTAAAACTGGGATCAAGCTACTTCAACCTGTGGAAGACGATCTAAAAGCAGTAGCGGAAAAATTCAACCTTCCCTTCTAAAAACCAGCTGTAACTCCAACCCTGATGACCCATGGGCTATCATAGGGGGTTCGATAGGCATTGAGGCTATTGAAGTTTTCGTAAGAAAAATTGTACATAGCAGTTAGGAATAAAAAAGCCTTGCCTCCAATAGGCTGCGCAATCCCGCCCCCTGCCATAAATGAATCGAAACTGGTTCTGCTCGAGGATCCATCGTAGTACAATCCATCATAACTCAGATGCTCATACTCTGCTTGAAGATATAGCGGTCCATAAACTGAAAATCGTGCAAACCCTCCAATACCAAAATCGTTTCCCTGATACTTTTTTTCTCTATTATCTTGAAAATCAAAGTATTTAAACGTTGTATACTGATACATCAGTCGAACACCAGTGGAAAGTCTGGGGGTAAGCCGATAGCCGATAATAGGAGAAACGCTGACATATGTATAATCACCAAATCCAGCTCCAAATCCCCCTCCTATGAAAACCTTGTCCTTAAAAGACGAATCTTGGTCGCCTTGAGCGAAAGCTATAGAGCTTGCACAAAATATGATTATCGCTATGAAATATTTTATTGAATTCATATTACCTCCCGCTACCAATTATTTCTCTTTGACAATAACGTATAGATCTTCAGATTCTTTTTTCATTAGGTACTTTTCCCTAGCAAATTTTTCTAAGGCATCTACATCAGTTAGCAGCTGCTCTCGCTCCTGCTTTACTTCTTCTATCTTGTGGAGATAAAATTCCTTTTCACTGTTCAGGGATTCCAGCTGACCACTCAGCCTAACTTGAGTATAAAGGTCATTAGAATCCAAAAATAACATCCAAAAGAGAAATAACATCCCTGAAATAAAATAGAAATTTTTTGTAAACCCTAGCAACTTATTAATCATACTTTTAAGTATTGGCAATCAAATTACGCACTATTAAGAAAATAAAACAAATGGCGCAGCCGAATATTTAATCATTAAAAAAGCCACACCCATAAATGAGTGTGGCTTTTATTTCTATTTTTCCAATTAAGACTTCGAGGGATAAACAGCAGTTTCACCTAATTCTTCTTCAATCCTAAGCAATTGATTGTACTTAGCCATTCTGTCGGATCGTGATAAAGAACCTGTTTTTATCTGCCCTGCGTTGGTTGCTACGGCGATATCAGCAATAGTGGCATCTTCCGTTTCTCCTGAACGGTGTGAGACAACAGCAGTCCATCCTGCTTTGTGCGCCATTTCAATGGCGTCTAGAGTTTCTGAAAGCGTTCCAATTTGATTTACTTTAATCAATATGGAATTGGCACTCTTTTCTTCGATTCCCCTTTTGAGAAATTTAACATTAGTTACAAGAAGGTCATCACCAACCAGTTGACATATATCGCCAATTTTAGAAGTCAACAATGCCCATCCAGCCCAATCATTTTCATCACACCCATCCTCTATGGAATCAATAGGGTATTTTGAGATCAACTCAGCTAAATAATTCACTTGCTCTTCACTCGTTCTTACAGCGCCATTTTCTCCCTCAAATTTGGCATAATTATATTTACCTCCTTCATAAAACTCAGAAGAAGCACAGTCTAATGCTATGGTGACATCTTTACCAGGTTTGTAACCGGCACTTTCTACAGCTTGTAATATGCTGTCTAATGCTTCTTCAGTTCCACCAGAAAAATTAGGGGCAAAACCTCCCTCATCACCAACGGCAGTACTTAGGCCTTTGTCCTTAATTATCTTTTTCAAACTGTGAAATACTTCAGCGCCCATTCTCATGGCTTCGCTAAAAGTTAGCGCACCGATTGGTCGAATCATAAATTCCTGGAATGCAATTGGTGCATCTGAATGTGACCCACCATTGATTATATTCATCATAGGCAATGGAAGCGTATAAGCATTTGTACCTCCAAGATATCGGTACAATGACTGTCCGGATTCCTGTGCAGCAGCTTTAGCAACGGCCAGAGAGACTCCAAGGATAGCATTTGCACCAAGATTTGACTTAGTTTCCGTTCCATCCAGCTCTATCATAATTTTATCGATCAGCTTTTGCTCTAAAACAGAAATTCCAACCAATTCTTCTGCTATTTTATCATTTACATTTTCAACAGCCTTCACTACACCTTTGCCTAGATATTTGGACTTGTCGCCATCACGCAATTCAACGGCCTCGTTCACTCCCGTAGATGCCCCAGATGGAACTGCAGCTCTTCCAAGAATGCCGTTTTCGGTTATCACATCTACTTCTATTGTTGGATTTCCCCGAGAATCGAGAATTTGTCGCGCATGAATTATTTCAATTAGGCTCATTTCTAAAAGTTTTAAAAGTTTACATTAAATCAATAAAGGAATCGAATAAGTATCTTGAATCATGCGGTCCTGGCGATGATTCAGGATGGTATTGCACGGAAAAAGCAGGCTTATCCTTCAGCTTGATACCGGCAACAGTATTGTCATTTAAATTAATATGCGTCACCTCTACGTTATCATTCTTGTCTGTATCTTCTCGAGACACACAAAACCCATGGTTTTGGGAGGTGACCTCACACAAACCAGTTTCTATATTTTTAATTGGATGGTTGATACCTCTATGTCCATGGTGCATTTTAAAAGTAGATATCCCATTGGCAAGCGCGAGCAATTGGTGTCCGAGACATATTCCAAAAACTGGCTTATTCGACGCCACGATCTTTTTAACAGTTTCTACTGCATACTGCATCACAGAAGGGTCTCCTGGGCCATTGGAGAGAAAAAAACCATTCGGATTCCATGAATTCATCTCCTCAAAAGATGTCTTAGCGGGAAAGACCTGTAAATAGCATCCCCGGGATGAAAGGTTCTTAAGAATATTCCTTTTAATCCCAATATCTAAAACTGCAACTTTGTACTCGGAAGCAGGATCACCATAAAAATACGGTTCTTGAGTAGAAACAATTGAGGATAGTTCCAGTCCTTCCATAGAAGGAACCCCCGCAAGCCTCTCTGTTAAAATTGCCGGATCAAGCTCTTCTGAAGATATCAGACAATTCATTGCTCCCCTAGTTCGTATATAACGCACTATTCGACGAGTATCCACATTAGAAATTCCGACAATATTATTTGTCTCTAGGTACTCCTGCAATGATCCGGAACTTTGATATCTACTATGTATCGACGAATAACTGTTAACTACTAACCCAGATATTTTAGGCTTAGAAGATTCTTCTTCATTCTCATTGACACCGTAATTCCCAATATGAGAGGTAGTATTTACAACAACTTGCCCATAATACGAAGGATCTGTATAGATTTCCTGATATCCGGTCATTCCAGTATTAAAGCAAATCTCCCCACCTGATGTGCCCTTTCTTCCAATAGCCTTTCCAATAAAATAGGTGCCGTCTTCTAGTACTAATACTGCTTTTTCTTTGGATTGATACTTCATTCTTTAGTGGTTCTTAAAAGTGGTGCAAAGTAAAATATTATCTGTTACTTATCAAAGGATGAAGCTCTGCCTCATCGTCTATAAAGCAAAATAAATGTCAAAAAAATAGGGATTAAACCATGGCTTAATCCCTATTTAATACATTGTTTACATTGCATTATTCTTTTTTCGTATCATCTTCGTTTGCCGACTCTGATGTGGAATCTTCCTCTGCCCCTTCACCACTATCCTCTGTTGCAGCTTCAACAGCCTCAGACTTTACCTCCTCAATTGTCTCTTCCACTACCTCAGCATCAGAAACTACTTCATCTGTCGATGCTTCAATCACTTCACTATTTGATTTCTTAGTACTTCTTCGGCTTCTTCTTGTTTTGGCCTTTTTAGGTTCACTACCTTCCAACAACAATTCGTTGTAGTCCACTAACTCCATCATGCACATCTCTGCATTATCACCAAGTCTATTACCCATCTTGATAATCCGGGTATAACCACCGGGTCTATCAGATATTTTCTCTGCGACTTCATCAAACAATACCTTAACAGTTTCCTTATCTTGCAGATAAGAAAACACAACCCTACGACTGTGTGTTGAGTCAGTTTTAGATTTCGTAATAATTGGTTCCACATACTTTCGCAAAGCCTTTGCCTTAGCCACAGTAGTGGTAATCCTTTTATGTAATATCAATGAAGATGCCATATTAGAAAGCATTGCTTTCCTATGTGGTGCTGTTCTCCCAAGATGGTTAAATCTTTTTCCGTGTCTCATTTTTAATTATTCTTCATCAAGTTTATACTTGGACAAATCCATGCCAAAAGTTAGATTCTTTTCGGCTACAAGCTGCTCCAATTCAGCTAATGATTTCTTACCAAAATTTCTGAATTTCATCATATCAGAAATTTCCAATCTTACTAAATCACCAAGGGATTTTACATCCGCAGCTTTAAGACAGTTGTAAGCACGAACCGATAAATCCAAATCATTCAACGGAGTCTTAAGTAATTTACGCATGTGCAACATCTCCTCATCAACCGCTTCTGGTTCATGCAAATCAGCCGATTCCAAAATCATGGTTTGATCACTAAACAGCATGAAATGCTGTATCAAAATATTAGCAGCTCCCTTTAATGCATTTTCTGGATGAATAGAGCCATCAGTTTCAATATCAATAACCAATTGCTCATAATCGGTCTTTTGCTCAACCCTAGTATTTTCAATATTGAACTTCACATTCTTTATTGGAGTGAAAATTGCATCAATCGGAATATATCCAAAAATCTGCTCCGTTGGCTTATTCTCTTCTGCGGCTACATATCCTCTTCCTTTCTCCAAATTAAGTTCGATCTCAAATTCCGTCTTTTCATCTAGATTACAAATGACCAACTCTGGATTAAGTACTTCAAAAGCACTAGTAAAATTCGAAATGTCGCCTGCTTTAAATTGTGTTTGCCCCTTCAGAGGAATAACAATCCTATTTTCAGTACTCTCAGAAATCTTTTTAAACCTTACCATTTTAAGATTCAAGATAATTTCAGAAACATCTTCTACAACACCCTCAACTGTCGTAAATTCATGCAAAACTCCAGGGAGTTTGATACCTGTGATGGCATAACCTTCCAAAGAAGAAAGTAAAATCCTCCTGAGAGCATTACCCATTGTTACTCCAAAACCAGGTTCCAATGGTTTGAAAGTAAATAGCCCGTGAAAATCATCGGCTTTTTCCATTGTTACCTTTTCAGGCATTTGAAATGCTAATATTGACATATCTAAAATATCTTAATTACAACTTATGAGAAAGTATATTACTACTTAGAATAAAGTTCTACGATTAACTGCTCCTGAATATTTTCAGGAATCTCCTCTCGTGAAGGAATTGTTACCATTTTACCAGACATCTCAGAATTATTCCATTCCAACCATGGATATTTTTGAGAATTGTTGCCAGCCAAACTATTTACAATTACTTCTAGCGACTTAGATTTTTCTCTTACAGAAACCACATCACTAGTTTTCAAAGAATATGAAGCAATGTTCACAACTTCACCATTCACCAATATATGTTTATGCAGGACTAACTGCCTTGCACCTCGCCTAGTTGGCGAAATACCTAATCTATACACAACATTGTCCAATCTAGACTCTAACATCTGTAGCAATACCTCTCCAGTAATCCCACTCTTGCGAGATGCCTTATGAAACAGGTTTGCAAACTGACGCTCCAATACACCATAGGTATATTTTGCCTTCTGTTTTGCATTCAACTGAATTGAATATTCAGATTGCTTTTTACGCCGTCCTCGTCCATGCTGCCCTGGCCCATAGGCCTTTTTTTGGAGTGCTTTGCTTGGCCCAAAGATTGGATCATTAAACTTTCTTGCAATTTTTGACTTCGGTCCTCTATACCTTGCCATATTCTATATCTAAATTATATGCTTTAAACTCTTCTTCTTTTTGGAGGCCTACAGCCATTATGTGGTAACGGGGTTACATCGGTAATTGTAGTTACCTCTATACCCGTATTTTGTATCGTCCTGATCGCCGATTCTCTTCCTGATCCAGGGCCCTTTACAAATACTTCCACTTTTCTAACACCCAAATCATAAGCCTTTTGAGCACAATTTTGAGCTGCCATCTGAGCTGCGTAAGGTGTATTCTTCTTAGAACCTTTGAAACCCATTTTTCCTGCAGAACCCCATGAAATCACCTGACCTACAGTATTTGTCATGGAAATAATAATATTATTAAACGAAGCTTTTATATGCGCCTGTCCAACTGACTCTACATTAACTACCCGCTTCTTGGCCTTATCCTTTCTTTTTTGTGCCATGATATTACCTATTATTTAACTGCCTTTTTCTTATTGGCCACAGTCTTCCTTTTACCTTTTCTTGTCCTAGAGTTATTCTTAGTATGCTGACCTCTTACTGGTAATCCCCTTCTATGGCGCAACCCTCGGTAGCATCCGATATCCAACAATCGCTTTATGCTCAACTGAATTTCAGACTTTAAAACTCCTTCTACTTTAAAATTTTCGGCAATAATAGATCGTACTTTGTTGGATTCTTCATCCGTCCAATCCTTAACCTTTTTATCTCTGCTGATTCCAGCCTGATCCAATATTTTTTGAGCCGTACTCTTGCCCAATCCAAAAATATAAGTAAGCCCTATCTCTCCCCTTTTGTGATCGGGAATATCAACTCCTGAAATTCTAGCCATAATTATCCTTGTCTTTGTTTAAACCTTGGATTCTTTTTGTTGATTATGTACACCTTTCCTTTGCGTCTCACAATCTTACAATCACTACTTCTCTTTTTAACAGATGTTCTAACTTTCATCAGTAAAATTTATTTATATCTGTAAACAATTCGACCCTTAGAAAGATCATATGGAGACATTTCTAACTTTACTTTATCCCCAGGTAAAATCTTTATATAATGCATTCTCATCTTGCCTGATATATGAGCCACTACCATATGCCCATTTTCAAGTTCCACTCGAAACATTGCGTTTGACAATGCCTCTACTATGGTTCCGTCTTGCTCGATTGAGGTTTGCTTAGCCATTCCTTTATTTTATGCCACAGCTACTTGTGACCTACCTTTAATTTTTCCAGACTTCATCATTCCCTCATAATGCCGCATCAAAAGATAGCTTTCTATTTGCTGCAAAGTATCCAAAATCACCCCCACCATAATAAGCAATGACGTTCCACCATAAAATGTAGCAAACCCTTGAGTGACCCCAGCTATTACAGCAAACGCTGGCAGTATCGCCACTATAGCCAAGAATATTGAACCTGGTAACGTTATCTTAGTTAAAATACTATCTATATACTCAGAAGTTTGCTTCCCCGGTTTTATACCAGGTACAAACCCGCCATTTCTCTTCATATCATCAGCAATCTGTGTAGGGTTAATGGTAATTGCCGTATAAAAGAATGTGAAAACAATAATTAATGTAGCCAATAAAATATTGTACGCAGGTGAGGTAAAGCTTGCAAATGCAAAGCCAATATTTGCTAAAAACTCATTCTTGTCTGCAAAATAATTTCCTAACATTCCTGGCAAAAACATCAAAGCCTGTGCAAATATGATTGGCATTACACCAGCCGAGTTCACCTTCAAAGGTATATATTGACGCTGGCCTCCATATACTTTATTTCCTACTATTTGTTTGGCGTATTGTACAGGAATTTTCCGTACTGCTTGTGTTAGCGCTACAACTGCTACCACCACAAAGAATAAAGCCACAATTTCTAAAATGAATAACAATGCTCCGCTAAGACCTTTTGACGCTCCCTCTGCAATCAACTGCGCAGGTAATCTCGATATTATACCAATCATAATAAGCATCGAAATTCCATTACCAATTCCCTTGTCAGTAATTTTCTCACCAAGCCACATGCAAAATATGGTTCCAGATGTAAGTATGATCATGGCCAAAAACAAGAATATTGTTTCATTTATCACAATTGCTTCACTCGCAATAGTTCCTTTGATATAAGCGATGGATTGTGATAAACAAATAAATATGGTAAGCACCCTCGTGATTTGTGTTATTTTTTTTCTTCCTGACTCCCCCTCCTTTTGCATTTTTTGGAAGTAAGGCATTGCTACGGTAAGTAATTGAATTACAATCGAAGCAGAAATATATGGCATAATACCAAGCCCAAAAATAGAAGCTTTGCTAAACGCACCACCTAAGAAAGTATCTAAAAGGCCAAAGAAACCACCGGTTGATTGGGACAATTTATCTGGATCAATACCAGGCAGTACTATAAAAGATCCCAAACGATAAATCACAAGAAAACCCAGTGTAATAAGTATCTTATCGCGCAATTCAACGATCGACCAAATATTCTTAATTGTGGTGAAAAATTTCTTCATCCTAAAGCTTACTTATAGAACCGCCAGTTTTTTCAATCGCCACTACGGCATTTGCAGAAAAGGCATGTGCTGTAATATTCAATTTCTTTGTAACTTCACCTCTCCCCAGAATTTTAACCAAGTCACTTTTCTTAATCACACCGTTTTCAATCAGTACCTGAATGTCGATTTGATCACTTTTGATTTTATCTGAAAGCTCCTGTATAGTATCCAAATTGATACCTTTATAGGCAATTCTAAATTTATTTTTAAACCCAAACTTGGGAACCCTTCTTTGCAATGGCATCTGCCCACCTTCGAATCCCATTTTTTGCGAATATCCTGATCGCGACTGTGCTCCTTTATGGCCCCGTGTTGAAGTGCCTCCACGACCCGAGCCCTGACCTCTACCTACTCTCTTATTGTTCTTTGTAGATCCTTCAGATGGTTTCAGTGTATGTATCTTCATCTTAATTTTAACTTACCGATACTAAATGACTTACTTTATTTACCATACCCATAATCTGTGGTGTGGCCTCTACCTCAACAGTCTTGTTGATTTTTCCCAAACCTAATGCCTTAATTGTTAGCTTTTGGTTTTCAGGACGTTTCAATGTGCTTCTAACTTGCGTGATTCTAATCTTTGACATGCTACTAACCGTTAAAAACCTTTGATAATTCAACACCCCTTGTTTGTGCAATTGTAAATGCATCTCGCAATTTGGATAATGCATCAAATGAGGCCTTTACCACATTATGAGGATTAGACGATCCTTTAGATTTCGCCAAAACATCCTTTACTCCTGCGCTTTCTAACACAGCTCTCATAGCACCTCCAGCAATTACACCAGTACCAGGGGAAGCAGGTCTCATTAAAACTAAACCACCTCCAAACTTGCCAATCACTTCATGAGGTAGAGTACCTTTTCTCACAGGCACCTTCACCAAATTCTTTTTCGCATCATCAATACCCTTAGTAATGGCATCAGTAACTTCATTGGCTTTACCAAGTCCATATCCAACTACACCGTTACCATTTCCAACAACTACAATGGCGGAAAAACTAAACCTTCGACCACCCTTAACAACCTTGGCAACTCTCTTTATAGCAACAACCCGTTCCTTAAGTTCGATCTCGCTGGCTTTTATTGATCTTATATTTTTTTGTGACATAGTTTCCTTAGAATTTTAATCCGCCTTCCCTTGCTCCTTCAGCTAAAGCCTTTAATTTTCCATGAAAGACGTATCCGCTTCTATCAAATACAACACTTTCAACCCCATTGGCTATGGCTTTTTCAGCCAATTTCTTCCCAACTTCTTTTGACTTTTCAATCGTAACTGTTTTTGCCTCCCCTAATTCCTTGGAACTTGAAGCGGATATCGTTACACCATTTATATCATCTATGAGTTGTGCATAAATGGTTGTATTACTTTTAAAAACTGAGAGTCTGGGTCTATCAGAAGTCCCATTAATTTTATTTCTAATTCCTCTCCTTATTCTTAATCTTCTTGAAGCTTTATCTAACGCCATCTTAATATTATTTAGCAGCAGTTTTACCAGCTTTTCTCCTAATAACCTCCCCAACAAACTTAACACCTTTACCTTTATAAGGCTCGACTTTTCTTAGAGATCTAATTTTAGCAGCTACTTGGCCTATCAATTGTTTGTCAATTCCTTCCAAAGTCACAATTGGATTTTTTCCTTTCAAAGTCTCCGCCGATACACTTAGTTCTTCTGGCACTTCAAAATAGATACTATGTGAATGGCCTAGATTCAATTCCAAAATTTTGCCTTGAGCACTGGCTTTGTATCCTACCCCTACCAACTCCAATTCTACTTTGTACCCATTACTGACCCCTTCTACCATATTTGAAATCAAAGACCTATATAAACCATGCATTGCTTTGTGCCGCTTTTGCTCTGTGGGTCTTGATACTGAAAGAACACCATCTTCAACATTGATGTTTATATCCTTATCAATTAGCTGCGTAAGGCTTCCCTTAGGTCCTTTCACCGTTACCAAATTTCCATCATTAACATCAATGGCAATTCCGTCAGCTAAATTAATTGGTTTATTTCCTATTCGTGACATTTCCTTATTTCATTAATAAACGTAACACAATACTTCTCCCCCTACATGCTCCTCTTTAGCTTGCTTGGATGTCATAACTCCTTTTGAAGTAGAAAGAATTGCTACCCCCAAGCCATTAAGAACTCGAGGAAGATTCTCAGTATGTGTATATTTCCTTAAACCTGGTTTGCTTATCCGCTCCAAATGTTGTATTGCAGATTGCTTAGTCTCGGGATTATACTTCAAGGCAATTTTTATATTCCCCTGAGGTCCTACTTCTTCAAATTTATAATTTTGAATATATCCCTGACCGTGCAAAACCTTCGTTATCTCCTTTTTAACTTTAGAAGCCGGAACGTTCACAATCCGGTGATTTGCCTTAATGGCATTTCTTATTATTGTTAGATAATCAGCAACTGGATCCACTATATTTTTATTAATTATTTTACTCTTATTAAAACGGCCTGCAAAGATAGGTTTTTAAACTTAATAATGAAAGTCAATTACCAACTTGCCTTTTTTATTCCTGGAATTTTTCCATCATTTGCCATCTCTCGGAAAGTCACTCTCGAAATTCCAAATCTTCTCATATACCCTTTAGGTCTTCCTGTGAGTTTGCACCTATTATGAAGTCGTACTGCAGAGGAATTTTTTGGCAATTTATCCAATCCTTCAAAATCTCCTGCAGCTTTCAACGCTGCTCTTCTCTCAGCAAACTTCGCAACAAGCTTTTCCCTTTTTCTTTCTCTGGCTATTAATGATTCTCTGGCCATATATCTTAATTTTTACTGTTTGAGAATGGAAGACCGAAAGCTTTTAACAATTCATAACCTTCTTCATCTGTATTTGCATTGGTAACCAAGGTAATATTCATACCAGAAATCCTATTGACTTTATCAATGCTAATTTCTGGGAAGATAATTTGTTCCTTTACACCTAGTGTGTAATTACCCCTTCCATCAAATCCTTTCTCACTAATTCCTTTAAAGTCTCGAACACGTGGTAAAGCAACACTCATTAACCGATCCAGAAATTCATACATTTTATCTCCCCGTAAAGTTACCCTTGCTCCAATTGCCATTCCATCCCTCAATTTAAAATTCGAGATTGAATTCTTAGCGAGAGTTTGTACTGCCTTTTGACCAGTAATCGATGTTAACTCTTCCACTCCAGCATCTACTGCCTTTTTGTCTGATACTCCAGCACCTATTCCTTTATTGATAGATATCTTCAATACCTTAGGAACCTGCATCACAGACTTATATTGAAATTTTTCCTTAAGTGCAGGAACAATCTCATTTTTGTATTTCTCTTTTAACCTTGGATTATCCATTATTAATTAATTCTCCGGTTTTTTTAGAAAATCTTTGCAATTTACCTTCTCCATTCAGTTTTCTCCCCACCTTAGTTGGATCTCCCGTCGCGGGATCCACAACCATTACATTACTTATATGGATGGGAGCTTCAGTCTTTTTGATACCTCCCTCAGGATTCTCCGCCGATGGCTTTACATGCTTGGTTATCATATTTACCCCCTCAATAATAGTTCGGTTCTTAGATTTACTAATTTCCAAAACCGTACCTTTCTTTCCTTTATCATTTCCAGAAATAACCAAAACGGTATCGCCTTTCTTGACATGGAGTTTACTTGCTTTATTAACTTTATTCGACATCTTAAAGTACTTCAGGTGCTAATGAAACAATCTTCATGAATTGCTTATCTCTCAACTCTCTGGCCACAGGCCCAAAAATACGTGTTCCTCTAGGCTCATCATTGGGATTAAGCAAAACTACTGCGTTATCCTCAAATCTGATATACGAACCATCTCGTCTCCTAACCTCTTTCTTAGTTCTTACAACTACTGCTCTTGATACAGTACCTTTCTTTAAAGAACTAGAGGAAAGCGCTGATTTAACAGTAACAATAATTTTATCACCAATTGAAGCATATCTCCTTTTGGTGCCCCCTAAAACCCTTATACATAAAACCTCCTTGGCACCACTATTGTCGGCAACATTAAGGCGTGACTCTTGTTGAATCATTTTATTTAGCTTTTTCTATAATTTCAACTAATCTCCAACACTTATTTTTACTAAGTGGACGTGTTTCCATGATCTTAACTTTATCTCCAACACCACATTCATTTTTTTCATCATGGGCCATGAACTTTGTGGATTTTCCTATAAACTTTCCATACATAGGGTGCTTAACCTTTCTCTGAACCACTACAGTAATAGATTTTTCCATACTATTACTGCTAACTGTTCCAATTCTCTCTTTTCTAAGATTTCTGGCTTCCATAATTATTTATTATCAACAGTGTCCTTAGTTTTCATCAAAGTTAACACCCTGGCTATTGTCCTTCGCGTTTCCTTAATTTTCATGGGGTTTTCAATTGGTGAAATAGCATGCGCAAATTTCTGTTTTTGCAATACTTCCCTCTCCCCTAGCAACCTCTGCTTTAGTTCCTCTATTGTTAAGGAATTTAATTCTGAATTTTTCATCTTATTCGGTGTAGTCTCTTCTTACAACAAACTGCGTCTTGATTGGCAACTTTTGTGCCGCTAATCTTAAAGACTCTTGAGCCAATTTCACAGATGCCCCACTAGTTTCAAACAGTATAGTACCTGGCTTTACAACCGCCACCCAATATTCTGGCGCACCCTTACCTTTACCCATTCTTACTTCAGCAGGCTTCTTCGTGATTGGCTTGTCTGGGAAAACTCGTATCCATACTTGCCCTTCTCTCTTCATTGCCCTTGTTACAGCAACACGAGCAGCTTCAATCTGTCGACTTGTAATCCATCCAGGCTCCAAGGCTTTTAATCCAAAAGATCCAAAGGAAATTGTATGTCCGCGTTGGGCTATGCCCTTAACACGTCCCTTTTGCATTTTCCTAAATTTTGTCCTTTTAGGCTGTAACATCTCTATCTATATTTTTCTATTATTAATTTCTTCTTCTCCTCTTTGGAAGCTCGTTTCGCTTACGACCTCCGCCTTGATTTCCAGCACCTCTGCCAGATTGATTTGGTACTCCTATATTTGGAGAAAGATCTCTTTTCCCATAAACCTCACCTTTGAATATCCAAACTTTAATACCAATTTTTCCATATACAGTTTCAGATTCCGAGATAGCATAGTCAATATCTGCTCTTAATGTATGCAATGGAATTCTACCGTCCTTATACTGTTCAGTTCTAGCCATCTCGGCACCACCTAATCTCCCAGACGCTTTAATCTTAATACCCTGCGCACCCACTCTCATGGCCGAAGCAATCGCTTGCTTCATTGCCCGTCGATAGGAAATTCGAGCTTTTAATTGCTGTGCTATAGACTCCCCTACCAATTTTGCATCCAATTCAGGTCGCTTAATTTCAAAGATGTTTATTTGTACATCCTTCCCTGTGATTTTTTTAAGCTCTTCTTTAATTTTATCTACCTCAGAACCGCCCTTTCCAATCACAACGCCTGGACGCGCAGTATGTATCGTAAGTGTAATGCGCTTAAGTGTACGCTCAATGATGATTTTTGATATGCCACCTTTCGGAATTCTCGCAACTATGTAGTTTCTAATCCTTTGGTCCTCTACCAACTTTTCAGAAAAATTTTGTCCTCCATACCAATTAGAATCCCATCCCTTTACGATGCCCAATCTAAAACCTATTGGATTTACTTTTTGTCCCATTATTACTCTTTAGTGTCGTTAACTTCGATATCTGCAGTTTCCCTTTCTTGAGCAGAAGTACTATCAATGATTAAAGTTACATGATTGGATCTCTTTCTGATACGATGAGCCCTTCCCTGCGGAGCAGGTCTAAAACGCTTTAATATCTTACCCCCATCAACTGTAATTGACTTTATAACCAAGTCTGCATCTTCAAGTCTAGCATCCTCATTGGCAATTTGCCAATTTGATATAGCCGAAAGAAGTAACTTCTCCAATCTTGCAGCTCCCTCTTTTGGTTCAAATTTCAATAAGCTCAACGCCTTATTGACTTTTTTACCTCTTATTAAATCAGCAACCATTCTCATTTTTCTGGCCGATGTGGGTACATTTCTTAATTTCGATACAGCTTCCATTCTTACTATCTTTTGCCTTTATCTTTTTTAGATATATGACCCCTAAAGTTTCTAGTTGGTGCAAACTCACCAAATTTATGCCCCACCATATTTTCAGTTACATACACAGGGATAAATTTATTACCATTGTGGACAGCAAAAGTGTGTCCCACAAAATCCGGTGAGATCATCGACCTTCTTGACCAAGTCTTAATTACGGACTTTTTTCCTGATTCATTTATTGCCTGAACCTTATTATCCAACCTGTAGTCTATATATGGTCCCTTTTTTAGTGATCGTCCCATTCTTATTTCTTACCTATTATTAACCTATTAGAGTACTTTTTCTTATTTCTCGTCTTAAACCCTTTTGCATATAATCCCGTTCTCGATCTCGGATGGCCACCTGAGGATCTACCCTCTCCTCCTCCCATTGGGTGATCTACAGGATTCATTACTACTCCTCTCACTCTTGGTCTTCTCCCCAGCCATCTTTTGCGACCAGCTTTACCCAGCCTCACATTCATATGGTCGCTATTCCCTACAGAACCTATTGTGGCATAACATTTAGAAAGAATCATCCTCATTTCTCCAGATGGAGACTTAATTGTAGTATACTTTCCTTCTCTCGCCAAAAGCTGAGCATATGCCCCAGCACTCCTTGCAATTGCAGCACCGCTTCCAGGCCGCATTTCAATATTGTGAATAATAGTTCCTAATGGTATCTTTTCTAAGGTTAAGCAATTCCCCAAGTCAGGAGTTACAGCCTCTCCTGAAACTATCTCCATCCCAACCTTTAGCCCCTCTGGTGCCAATATATAAGACTTAGCCCCATCCTTATAATATAGTAATGCTATACGCGAAGATCTATTTGGATCATATTCTATTGCCTTCACAACTGCAGGAATATTGTGCTTATTTCTCTTAAAATCAATTTCTCGCAATCTCTTCTTATGACCACCACCGAGATATCTCATGGTCATCTTCCCGGTATTATTCCTGCCTCCCGATCTCTTTTGTGGACGAACCAAAGATTTCTCCGGAGAGCTCTTTGTTACCTCCTCAAATACAGGTGCAGTCCTAAATCTTTGTCCTGGAGTTACTGGTCTAAGTTTTCTAACAGCCATCTTCCTCTTCTAAATTAAATGCTACCGTAAAAATCTATTACATCACCTTCAGCCAAAGAAACGATGGCCTTTTTAAATGATGGTGCTCTACCGGTAATTACCCTTGATTTCGTATATCTTGATTTATCCTTCCCCTGATATCTCATTGTGGCTACCTTATCTACTGTAACCCCATACATTTTTTCCACTGCTTTCTTTATTTCCACTTTATTAGCAGTTTTATCAACTACAAACCCGTACTTACCTTTTTCATTAAGCTCTGATATTTTTTCCGTAACCAGCGGTTTCTTCAATACTGTCATGATCTTCTAATTCAAAATATTTTCAATTTTTTCTATAGATCCTTCGCACAGAATCAACTTGTCGGCATTTAGTACATCATAGCTATTAATGTCACGAGCTAAAGTAATTTTAGTTCTAGGAATATTCCTACCCGATAAAACTATATTAGCATTTGTAGATGGAATCACCAATAAAGTTTTCTTTTCCTCCATTGATAAACATGACAACATATCTAGGTATGACTTTGTTTTTGGTTGGTCTAAGGTAAAATCTTCTACAACCGTCAAATCCTTAGTTTGTATTTTGTATGCCAACGCCGACTTTCTAGCCAATGATTTTAGTTTTTTGTTAAGTTTAAAACTATAATCTCTAGGCTTAGGACCAAACACCCTTCCGCCCCCTCTTAGCAAAGGCGATTTTACACTTCCCATTCTAGCTGTCCCTGTTCCTTTCTGCTTTTTAACCTTCCTAGTAGACCCTACAATATCTGCACGCTCCTTAGACTTATGTGTACCTTGTCTCTGATTAGCCAAATATTGCTTCACGTCTAAATAAATAGCATGATCATTTGGTTCTATTTTAAATACCTTATCATCCAGCTTGGCTTTCCTACCGGTATCTTCTCCCTTTATATTAAGAATTGCAATATTCATCTCTATTATTTTTCCAATACAACATATGAATTCTTGCTTCCCGGTACGGAACCACTTAGCAAAATAAGATTTTTTTCAGGCACAATTCTCATCACCTTCAAATTTATAACCTTTACCCTTTTACCCCCCATTCTTCCAGCCATCTTCATGCCCTTGAATACTCTAGCCGGGTATGAACAAGCACCAATTGCTCCTGGTGCACGAAGTCTATTATGCTGACCATGAGTTGCCTGACCAACTCCGCCAAAATTATGTCGTTTTACAACACCTTGAAAACCTTTCCCCTTAGAAGTGCCAATTGCATCCAAAAATTCACCTTCTGCAAATACTTCATTAATAGTTATCTCTTTTCCAACTTCTACTAGATGATCAAATTCTTCCCTAAAGTTTCTGAACTCAACAACCTTCTTTTTTGGAGTCGTTTTAGCCTTAGAAAAATGTCCCATAAGAGATTTTGGAGTATTTTTAGGCTTTCTCTCTCCAAAAGACAACTGCACAGCCTTATAACCGTCCGTCTCCTCATTTTTAACTTGTGAAACAACACAAGGACCAGCTTCTACTATTGTGCATGCGACGTTTTGTCCATCGGCACTATAAACACTAGTCATCCCTACTTTTTTACCTATTATACCAGACATTTTTTTATTGTAAAATGCATTTATTTTAGAATATTTTTGCGGCCTTTTTTATAAAGGACTGCAAAGGTAGTGAAAATGAAAATGATAACAAAACCTAAATTCAATTTTACATTGATTTCTGGGCAAAAAAAAGACCAATAACCTTATTGGTCTAAAATCCCCAAAAATGGTGTCCTTATACCTTTATCTCCACATCAACGCCACTTGGAAGCTCTAGCTTCATCAGCGCATCTACGGTTTTGGAGCTATTAGAATAAATATCAACTAAACGCTTGTACGTAAATAATTGAAACTGCTCCCTAGATTTTTTATTCACGTGTGGTGAACGAAGTACTGTAAAGATCTCCTTTTTAGTAGGCAATGGGATCGGGCCACTTACAACTGCTCCGGTAGTTTTCACTGCCCTTACAATCTTCTCCGAAGATTTATCCACCAAATTGTAATCGTACGACTTTAATTTTATTCTTATTTTCTGGGTCATATCCTTTAATATTAACCTTCTCCTTTTGATTTTTTTATGATCTCCTCTTGCAATCCTGAAGGAACTGGATCGTAATGGGAGAATGTTAACGATGCCGATGCCCTTCCCGAAGAAATGGTTCTCAAATCCGTAACATATCCAAACAACTCTGACAATGGAACATCTGCTTTGATTATCTGAGCTCCTGCTTTTGTATCCATTCCTTTCATTATACCCCTTCGTTTATTCAAATCACCAGTTACTGGTCCTGTATATTCTTCCGGAGTTGTCACTTCAACAGACATAACTGGCTCCAACAAAAGAGGATTTGCCTTTTTTGCCGCATTCCTAAATCCCAGCCTTGCAGCCAGTTCAAAAGAAAGTGAATCAGAATCCACATCGTGAAAAGACCCATGATATAATTTGACTTTCATGGATTCTAATGGGAACCCAGCTAAAGGCCCATTCTTCATGGCACTTTCAAAACCTTTCTGTATAGCTGGTATAAATTCCTTTGGAATTACACCTCCTACAATTTTATTCTCGAACTCTAGTCCTGCTTTACCATCTTCTCTTACCCCAAGCTCAAAAACAATATCTGCAAACTTTCCTCGCCCACCTGATTGTTTCTTGTAAACCTCTTTATGATCAACCAAAGTAGTAATACATTCTTTATACGCAACTTGCGGGGCTCCTTGATTGATCTCAACTTTAAACTCACGTTTTAACCTATCAATTATAATTTCAAGGTGTAATTCGCCCATTCCACGAAGCACAGTTTGTCCTGTTTCTTCATCCGTATTAACACGTAACGTAGGATCCTCCTCTATAAGTTTAGATATTGCCACTCCAAGTTTATCAGCATCTGCTTGTGTTTTTGGCTCAATAGCATACCCAATAACTGGCTCAGGGAAACTCATGGATTCTAGCACGATTTTATGCTTTTCATCTACCAAGGTATCACCAGTCTTTATGTCCTTAAACCCAACACCAGCAGCTATATCTCCTGCTTCTGCATGACCAATAGGATTTTGCTTATTTGAATGCATCTGCATAAGTCTGGAAATTCTTTCCTTCTTTCCTGTCCTCATGTTATAGACATAGGATCCAGCATCCAAATTCCCAGAGTAAACTCTAAAAAATGCCAACCTTCCAACAAACGGGTCGGTTGCTATTTTAAATGCCAATGCAGAAAATGGTTCATCGACACTTGCCGCACGCTGCACTTCTTTATCAGTATCTGGATTCAACCCAACCACTGGCGGGAGATCTACCGGAGACGGCAAATACTCGCATACCGCATCTAACAAAGATTGGACTCCCTTATTCTTGAATGCCGAACCAACTAAAACTGGAGAAAATGACATATCAATTACAGCCTTCCGTATAGCTGCCATCATTTCCTCTGGAGTGATAGAGTCAGAATCTTCAAAAAACTTTTCTAAAAGGGCCTCATCATATTCGGCTACACTTTCCACAAGCTTCTGTCTCCACTCATCTACAGTCTCTACCAGATCTTCAGGGATTGGAACTATTTCATAGGTCATTCCCTTATCCTCATCATTCCATATTATCGCCTTGTTGGTGATGAGATCCACAACCCCTACAAAAGTATCCTCAGCGCCAATAGGTACTTGCAAAGGCACAGGGTTTGCCTTCAGTTTTTCTTTAATATCTTTTACTACGCTAAAAAAATCAGCTCCAGCTCTGTCCATTTTGTTAACAAAACAGATTCTTGGCACCTTATATTTATCAGCCTGTCTCCATACTGTCTCAGACTGTGGCTCAACACCGGAAACAGCGCAAAAAAGAGCCACTGCCCCATCTAAAACCCTAAGTGAGCGCTCTAC
The DNA here is from genome assembly GCA_030426345.1 of Bacteroidia bacterium. Lineage (GTDB taxonomy): Bacteria > Bacteroidota > Bacteroidia > Cytophagales > Cyclobacteriaceae > JAAUQL01. The sequence continues at coordinate 29,482 of JAUHYU010000034.1, read as the reverse complement.
CTCCACTGTAAAATCCACGTGACCTGGAGTATCAATTATATTAATATTAAACTCATTAGTATTCGGCAATACTTTCCCTTGATCCGTTGGATACTTCCAAAAAGTAGTAGTTGCAGCAGAGGTAATAGTAATTCCCCTTTCCTGCTCCTGTTCCATCCAGTCCATTACTGCACCACCATCATGAACCTCACCTATTTTGTGAGTCAAGCCGGTATAGTATAAAATACGCTCCGTAGTTGTTGTTTTACCCGCATCAATATGAGCCATGATGCCAATATTTCTAAGATTTTTAAGATTTTTCTTTGCCATTGCTTATTTAGAACCTAAAATGAGAAAAAGCTTTATTCGCTTCCGCCATTCTATGTGTATCATCCTTCTTTTTCACCGCAGAACCTTCACCTTTTGAGGCAGAAACTATCTCACCCGCTAATCTCTCTACCATGGTTTTTTCACCCCTTTTCCTGGCAAATTGAATCATCCATTTAATACCAAGCGCAATCTTTCTTTCAGGACGTACCTCTAAAGGCACTTGAAAAGTTGCTCCGCCCACTCTCCTACTTTTTACTTCTACTGAAGGCATCACATTGTTAAGACCCGACTTCCATACATCAAGTCCATTCTCCCCTGTTTTCTCGTGAACCAATTCAATCGAATCGTAAAAGATTGAATACGCAAGGTTCTTTTTTCCCTTCTCCATTAAGAAATTCACAAACTTTGTGACTAGGGTTTCCTGAAACTTTGGATCAGGAAGTATATACCTTTTTTTAGGTTTCGATTTTCTCATCTTATTGAATAATTATTATTTCTTAGGCCTCTTTGCACCATACTTTGATCGAGCTTGTAATCTGCCGTCTACACCAGCTGTATCTAATGCACCTCTGATAATATGATATCTTACTCCCGGAAGGTCTTTTACCCTACCACCTCTAATAAGTACAATTGAATGTTCCTGAAGGTTATGACCCTCACCCATAATATATGCATTCACCTCTTTGGTATTTGTTAGCCTAACCCTAGCCACTTTTCTCATAGCCGAGTTTGGTTTCTTTGGAGTTGTAGTATATACACGAGTACATACTCCCCTTCTTTGAGGACACGCATCCAAAGCTCTTGACTTGGATTTAGTGGTTAATTTTTTTCTACCCTTTCTTACTAACTGCTGTATAGTAGGCATACTATTTTTACGTTAATTGATTTCTTTTATTTTTTGGGACTGCAAAGGTATGGATTTAGATAATATTAAAAAATGTTTTTAATAAAAATCAAGCTTCTCCAACTGTACCTCCAAAGTTTATTGGAAACTTCGGTGCCTCATCCGTCTTTTTAATGGCACCAAAAGTTTCCTCATATTTCTCAATATTATCCTTAAGCGCATACAACAGTCGTTTTGCATGCTCTGGGGTAACAACAATACGTGACTTCACTTTAGCCTTCGGAACACCCGGCATTAGTCGAATGAAATCAATAACAAATTCGCTATTTGAATGCGCTATCATAGCCAAATTAGCATATACTCCCTCCGCTATTTCCTCAGAAAGCTCTATGTTAATTTGATTCTTTTTAGAATCCTTATTCTCGGCATCCATCTATTCTAAAAATTTGGTTCAGTTTCCTCAACCTTATTGAACTCTTCCTTTGAAGCCAGCAAAGCGTCATACTCCTTTTTTGAAGTAACTATAATGTTATTGTAGTCTCGCATTCCAGTTCCTGCCGGAATCAAATGCCCAACAATTACATTTTCTTTCAAACCGTTCAATCTATCTGCTTTACCCCTTATAGAAGCTTCACTCAAGACCTTAGTAGTTTCTTGAAAAGATGCTGCAGAAATAAAACTCTCTGTCCCTAAAGATGCTTGAGTAATCCCCTGAAGTGTTGGTTTAGAGACGGCAGGTTGAGCTTCCCTTACCTCTACAGGCTTCAAATCTCGTCGTTTAAGACTAGAGTTTTCATCTCGTAACCTACGACTAGAAATAATTTGCCCAGCCTTCAATGTTTCGGAGTCCTTTGAATCAACAACTATTTTCATATCCATAATAGCATCATTTTCCTCTCGGAATAACCATCTATCAACTACTTGCCCATTTAAGAAACTAGTATCTCCAGAATCTACAATAGACACTTTTTGCATCATTTGACGAACGATGGCCTCAATATGCTTATCGTTTATTTTCACCCCTTGCAACCTATAAACCTCCTGAATTTCGTTCACCAGATATTCTTGCACTGCAGTTGGTCCTTTAATCGCCAAAATATCGGCAGGAGTAATGGCACCATCCGAAAGGGCCATTCCAGCCCGAACGAAATCATTATCTTGCACTAGTATATGCTTAGACAGAGATACTAAATATCGTTTCTTCACACCGTCTTTCGACTCAATGAATATTTCCCTATTACCTCGCTTGATGCCGCCATATGTAACTACCCCATCAATTTCACTTACTACTGCTGGGTTAGATGGGTTTCTCGCCTCAAATAATTCTGTGACACGAGGAAGACCTCCTGTTATGTCTCGTGATTTACCCATGGTACGCGGTATTTTTACCAAAACCTGACCTGCTTTAATTTTCTCATTATTGTTGACTGCAAGGTGGGCCCCTACCGGAATATTATATGAAAGCTCTCCGTCTTTAGTCTCAATGATCAATGCGGGGTTTTTAGTCTTATCCTTAGAATCGATAATAACTTTTTCCCTATGTCCTGTTTGCTCATCGGAAATCTCCCTGTAGGTAAGGTTTTCTTCAATGGTATCATATCTTACAGTACCATCAGACTCCGTTAAAATCACAGCATTATACGGATCCCAATAACAAAGCTCCTGACCCTTTTCTACTTTATCTCCATCTTTTACTTTCAGGAATGCTCCATAAGGAACATGATTACTTATTAGCACTTTTTTAGATTTAGGCTCGATTATTTTTATTTCACCAGATCTCCCCATTACGACAGTGGAATTATTACCATCATTGTCCTTTGTATTTAAGGATCTCAATTCTTCGAACTCTACAACTCCAGAAAACTTTGATTTTATTTTTGCATCTACTGCGATGTTTGAAGCAGTACCTCCCACGTGGAAAGTTCTAAGCGTTAGCTGTGTTCCTGGCTCTCCTATTGATTGAGCGGCAATCACCCCAACCGCTTCACCTTTTTGTACCATTCTACCGGTTGCAAGATTCCTTCCATAACATCGTGAACAAACTCCCTTTTTAGTCTCACAAGTTAATACGGATCTTATCTCAACCTCCTCAATACTTGTGTCTTCAATCTGCTTGGCAATATCCTCATCAATCTCTGTATTTGCCGCAACAATCAATTCTTCGGTTATCGGATCAAAGATATCATGAACTGTTACCCGCCCAAGAATTCTTTCCGACAATGGCTCCACAATATCCTCATTATCTTTAAGCGCAGTAACTACAATTCCTCTTAATGTATCACAGTCTGGCTCATTTACTACAACGTCCTGAGAAACATCAACCAACCGTCGTGTAAGGTACCCCGCATCTGCCGTCTTCAAAGCTGTATCTGCCAAACCCTTTCTAGCTCCATGAGTGGAAATGAAATACTCAATTACATCTAAACCCTCTTTAAAGTTAGATAAAATTGGGTTTTCAATAATCTCTCCTACAGAACCCACCAAATTCTTTTGTGGCTTGGCCATCAATCCCCTCATTCCACCTAATTGGCGAATCTGCTCCCTAGAACCCCTTGCCCCAGAGTGCATCATCATGTAAATAGAATTAAAGCCTTGCTTATCTTCTTCCAACTCCTTCATCAGGGTATTAGTAATCTGGGAATTAATCCTAGTCCAGATATCAATTACCTGATTATATCTTTCATTGTCCGTAATAAGTCCCATGAGGTAGTTATTCCACACCTCCTCTACTTCAGTTTTGGCTTCATTGACTAATTCATCCTTCACATCAGGAATCATGACGTCATTCAAACCAATTGAAAGTCCACCTTTGTAGGCTTCCTGAAACCCTAATGTTTTTATGTCATCGAGAAATTTTGCAGTGTTATCCATTCCCGTAATTTTAAATACGTTGGATATGATAACCTGAAGTTTCTTTTTCGATAATAACTCATTAACATACCCAACCTCTTCCGGAACATGCTGATTGAACAGTACTCGCCCCGCAACGGTCTCGATCATCTTTGTTTCTAGCTCTCCTTTATCATTTCGAACTTTTGCCCGAACTTTGATATAAGCATGCTTAGAAATTCGTCTCTCATTGAGTGCTATAATTACCTCTTCTGAAGAATAAAATTCTTTCCCTTCGCCTAGCTCCGGTTGCTTTTTGGTCCCCTTTCTACCTTTTGTCACATAATATAGTCCTAAAACCATGTCTTGAGATGGGACCGTTATTGGTGCTCCGTTGGCAGGATTTAATATGTTATGAGATGAAAGCATAAGTATAGATGCTTCTAAGACAGCCTCCTGTCCCAAAGGAACGTGAACAGCCATTTGGTCACCATCAAAATCCGCATTAAATGCCGTACAAGCAAGAGGATGTAATTGAATTGCTTTACCTTCAATTAATTTTGGTTGAAAAGCCTGAATCCCCAACCTATGAAGTGTTGGAGCCCTGTTCAATAACACTGGGTGTCCTTTCAATACATTTTCCAGAATATCCCAAACAACGGGATCCTTTCTATCCACAATTTTCTTTGCAGACTTAACTGTCTTTACAATCCCACGTTCAATTAGCTTCCTTATGATAAATGGCTTGAAGAGTTCGGCTGCCATGTTTTTTGGTAAGCCACATTCATGCATTTTTAGTTCAGGGCCAACCACAATCACTGATCTACCAGAATAATCCACACGTTTTCCAAGAAGATTTTGACGGAAACGACCTTGCTTACCTTTGAGCATATCACTCAAAGACTTTAGAGCACGATTTCCATCGGATCTTACGGCATTTACTTTCCTCGAATTATCGAACAGTGAATCCACTGCTTCCTGAAGCATTCTTTTTTCATTCCTTAAAATTACTTCTGGAGCCTTTATATCAATTAACCGCTTTAGCCTATTATTTCTAATAATAACCCTTCTATAAAGATCATTTAAATCTGAGGTGGCAAACCGCCCACCATCTAGTGGCACAAGAGGTCTTAATTCGGGGGGAATGACAGGTACCATTTTGATAACCATCCACTCAGGCCTATTTTCAATCCTAGTGCGAGCATCCCTAAACGCTTCTACAACCCGTAAACGTTTTAAGGCTTCAGCTTTCCTTTGCTGAGATGTATCAGTTGCTGCTTGGTGTCGAAGATCGTATGACAATTGGTCAAGATCAATTCTTGCTAATAGCATTTCAAGCGCATCTGCACCCATTTTTGCTATAAATTTTTCAGGATCATCATCATCCATCATCTGATTCTCCCTTGGCAGCTTATCCATGATGTCTAGGTATTCATCCTCAGTAAGATAATCCATCTTGCTGATTCCATCTTCTTCCTTAACACCCGGTTGGATAACCACATATCGTTCATAGTAAATGATTTGATCCAGCTTTTTGGTTGGCAGGCCAAGAAGATATCCTATCTTGTTAGGAAGTGACCTAAAATACCATATGTGTGCGACTGGAACAACAAGCTCAATGTGTCCCATTCTTTCACGTCGAACCTTCTTCTCAGTTACCTCGACTCCACATCGATCACAAATAATTCCCTTATATCTAATGCGCTTATATTTCCCACAGTGGCATTCCCAATCTTTTACCGGGCCAAAAATGCGCTCACAAAACAAACCTCCCATTTCAGGCTTGTAAGTTCTGTAGTTAATGGTTTCAGGTTGAGTTACTTCACCATGGCTACTTTCCAAAATAGACTCCGGTGATGCAAGACTTATAGTCACTTTAGAAAAGTCACTTTTTAGTTTTTTATTTTTTCTGAATGCCATATTAGTATGTCTATAGTATTTTAAAACCCGATAGGTTCAAATTCATTAATCTAAAGTAATTTCTAGTGCCAGACCTCGTAACTCATGAACGAGTACATTGAATGACTCCGGAATATTCGGTTTAAGCATATTCTCACCTTTTACAATAGCTTCATATGCTTTCGCCCTACCTATAACATCATCCGACTTAATAGTTAGGATTTCCTGTAACACATGTGAAGCTCCAAATGCTTCAAGTGCCCATACTTCCATTTCACCAAAACGCTGACCCCCAAACTGAGCTTTACCTCCTAGGGGCTGTTGTGTAATCAATGAGTATGGCCCTATGGACCTAGCATGCATTTTATCATCTACTAAGTGTCCAAGCTTAAGCATATATATCCTTCCTACAGTAACTTGTTGATCAAACCTTTCACCAGTTAGCCCATCAAAAAGATAGGTACGACCGAAATCTGGAAGTTTAGCCGCTTTAAGTTCCTTTTCAACATCGGCCATTGAAGCCCCATCAAAAATGGGAGTAGCATATTTTTTATCCAAAATCTCACCTGCCCATCCAAGAACTGTCTCGTAAATTTGTCCCAAGTTCATCCTTGATGGTACTCCCAATGGGTTTAAAACTATATCCACTGGAGTTCCATTTTCCAAAAACGGCATATCTTCCTGCCGAACTATCTTGGCTACAACCCCTTTATTTCCATGGCGGCCTGCCATTTTATCACCAACTTTAAGTTTACGCTTTTTGGCTACATAAACTTTGGCAAGCTGTACAATACCTGCAGGCAACTCATCTCCAACTTCCAACGTAAATCGTTCCCGTTTAAAATCTCCGGCATATTCATGTCTCTTTATTGTGTATTTGCTCACGAGGCCAACAATGAGCTCATTGGTCTTTTCATCATCAACCCAACTATCATAATTTAGATCAATAATTAAATTAACCTCTGCCTGAACGTTATAGTTGCTTTCATCTCTATACACATTGCGCTCTGGAAATAATTTCTCTTCAATTACTTTAGAATTGAATTTTACTCCCTTGCTCAATATTTCATCACCAAATTTGTGACGTACTCCCTGACAAATTTTTCCATCCAATAGTTTGGTCAACTTTTCGATCATTTGCCCACGAGCCTCAAGTAGTTGCTTGCTGTACTTGCTCTTAAGGACTTCAACATCCTTTTTGGCCTTAGCCCGCAAGTCCTTGTCTTTTTTGGGTCTAGAAAAAAGCTTAGTGTCAATAACAACACCCTGTAAAGATGGAGATGCCTTCAAAGAAGCATCTTTCACATCGCCAGCTTTATCTCCGAATATTGCACGTAACAGTTTTTCTTCCGGAGTTGGATCGGTTTCCCCTTTAGGTGTAATCTTTCCGACTAATATATCTCCTTCTTTTACGTCTGCTCCGATACGTATAATTCCGTTTTCATCCAAATTTTTGACAGCTTCCTCACTAACGTTTGGAATTTCAGAAGTCAATTCTTCTTCCCCCCTCTTAGTATCCCTTACTTCTAAATCAAATTCGTCTATGTGAATGGAAGTAAAGATGTCATTTTTTACTACACTTTCAGAAATCACAATGGCATCTTCAAAATTATACCCCTGCCATGGCATAAAGGCCACTTTTAGGTTCCTTCCAAGAGCCAACTCACCGTTTTCCGTAGCATAGCCTTCACAGAGTGCTTGACCTTTAGTTACTCGATCCCCATGAAAAACAATTGGCTTAAGATTTATACAAGTATCTTGATTCGTACGTCTAAACTTAATAAGCTCATATGTCTTTGTATCATAATCAAAACTGATTAACCTTTGATCATCGTTAAGATCGTATTTGACACATATTTTATTGGCATCTACATACTCCACAATGCCGTTCCCCTCTGCCAAAATAAGTGACCTACTATCTAATGCAACACGTTTCTCTAATCCCGTACCTACTATCGGAGCTTGTGGCTTCATCAATGGCACCGCTTGACGCATCATGTTAGATCCCATCAATGCCCGGTTTGCATCATCATGCTCCAAAAATGGAATAAGTGATGCAGCCACAGATACTATCTGATTAGGTGCCACATCCATATATGATACCTCTGCGTTGTCCACAATAGGAAAATCTCCCTCAAACCTAGCTTTTACTTTCTCATTTATAAACACTCCACCTTCTTCCAATGGTGCATTGGCCTGAGCTATATTATGTGTATCCTCTTCCTCAGCAGTCAAGTAAATCACATTGCTTGACATATTAACCTTGCCCTTGTCTGACTTACGATATGGAGTTTCGATGAAACCCATACCATTTACCTTTGCATGCACACAAAGAGAAGAAATAAGGCCGATGTTTGGCCCTTCCGGTGTCTCAATAGTACACAATCTGCCATAATGAGTATAATGTACATCCCGAACCTCAAATCCAGCTCGTTCGCGTGAAAGCCCCCCTGGGCCCAATGCAGACATTCTACGTTTATGGGTTATCTCGGCCAATGGATTCGTTTGATCCATAAACTGAGACAATTGATTGGTGCCAAAAAAAGAGTTGATAACTGAGGAAAGTGTTCTAGCATTGATCAAATCCACAGGTTTGAAATCCTCATTATCCCTCACATTCATTCGCTCCTTAATGGTTCTGGCCATTCTGGCAAGCCCCACTCCAAATTGTGAATAAAGCTGTTCTCCAACAGTCCTCACCCGTCTATTGCTCAAGTGGTCAATATCATCCACGACAGCCTTTGAATTGATCAATCCAATAAGGTATTTTACTATCAGAATTATATCTTCCTTTGTCAATACCCTTACATTAGAATCAATATCCAACCCTAATTTTTTGTTAATTCTGTATCTACCTACCTCACCCAGATCATATCTCTTATCTGAAAAGAATAAACTTTGAATAATATCTCTTGCCGTTTGCTCATCCGGTGCTTCCGAATTTCGTAATTGTCGATATATCTGCTCTACAGCTTCCTTTTCTGAGTTGGAATTATCCTTGGCCAGTGTATTATAAATGATCTGGTAATCGTTTATATTAATGTCTTCTCTATGAAGTATAATAGATTTAGTAGAGGCCTCTATTATTATTTCGATATCTTCCTCAGCAAGCACAGAGTCTCTCTCTAACAATACCTCATTTCTATCGATAGAAACAACTTCGCCTGTATCTTCATCCACAAAATCTTCCGTCCAAGTTTTTAGAACCCTAGCTGCCAATTTCCTTCCGATGACTTTCTTAAGTTTTTTCTCAGTTGCTTCGACCTCCTCAGAAAGCTCAAACAAGTCTAAAATATCCTTATCCGTACCCCATCCAATTGCCCGCAACAAAGTTGTAACAGGAAATTTCTTCTTTCTGTCGATGTACGAGTACATCACATTGTTGACGTCAGTTGCAAATTCTATCCAAGAACCCTTAAAAGGAATAATCCTCGCAGAATACAACTTCGTTCCATTAGTATGTTTGCTTTGCGCAAAAAATACACCCGGGGATCTATGTAATTGTGAAACAATAACACGCTCTGCTCCATTGATAACAAATGAACCTTTAACCGTCATATAGGGGATGTTCCCCAAGAAAACTTCTTGCTCTATTGTCTCAAAATCTTCGTTATCTTCGTCATTACACGAAAGTCGAAGTTTTGCCTTCAAAGGAACAGAATAAGTGAGTCCTCTTTCTACGCATTCATTAACACTATATTTTGGAGGATCAACCATGTAATCGATAAACTCGAGTACAAAGTTCTCACGAGAATCTGCAATTGGGAAGTTCTCAGAAAAAACTTTATATAGTCCTTCTTGCGCCCTCTTTTCGGCTGCAGTTTCCAATTGAAAGAAATCCTTAAAGGACTGTAATTGAACATCGAGAAAATCAGGATAGTCGATTACAGCTTTAATTTTCGAGAAGTTTATTCTTAGATTTTGATTATTTGTCGCCAAAGCTTTAATCTTTATAATGTAGTAATCTTATCAGAAAATCATCCTATAACCCATCTGGTCATGGATTTTGGGCCAATTAATATTGGCAATGGTACAAACAGGAAAAGACCTGACTATTCCGGCCAGGCCTAAACAAATTCCATTTAATAAGTATAAATGGACAATGCTCTATTTAATTTCGACTTCTGCTCCTGCTTCTTCAAGTTGCTTTTTGAGTCCTTCTGCTTCATCTTTAGCAATACCTTCTTTAATTGGGCTAGGTGCTCCATCTACCAAATCCTTTGCTTCTTTCAAACCTAAACCAGTCAATTCCTTAACAGCTTTTACCACTTTAAGTTTAGCTGCTCCAGCCGAAGATAGTATAACGTCAAACGAAGTTTTCTCTTCAGCTGCATCTCCACCTTCACCAGCTCCGCCAGCTACCATTACTGGAGCAGCAGCTGCTGCAGGTTCAATGCCATATTCATCTTTCAAAATATCTGCAAGGTCGCTAACTTCTTTAACAGTTAAGTTCACTAGTTGCTCTGCGAATGCTTTTAAATCTGCCATCTTTATTTACTTTATTAATTTTTAATTTATTTCAATTATGCTTCTTCCCGTTCAGATAATGTTTTCAAAATCCCAGCCAACTTACTCTGTCCACTTTGAAGTGAAGAAATAACATTTTTGGCAGGAGACTGTAACAACATGATAACATCTCCAATAAGCTCAAATTTGGATTTAAGCTTACTCAAGGCATCAAGTTGGTCATTCCCAATAAAGAGATCGGTATCGATGGAAGCCCCTTTAAATATTGGTCTATCACCACCTCGTGCTTTTCTGAATTCCTTTATGGCCTTAGCCGGTAAATTCCCACTTTCCTTTGAAAAGATAATTCCGGTAAAACCCTTTAATACAGCTTCATCAAAAGTAGAATAATCTGTATCCAAAGTTTCTAATGCTTTTCTAATCAGCGTATTTTTATATACATTGTATTCCAAACCTTTGTTAAAGCAAAGCTCTCTGAAACCATTAATTTCTGCCACAGAAAGCCCTGAGGCATCAGCAAAATAAAAATTACTGTTTTCCTTAAATCTTTCAGCCAAATCGCTGATTACTTGTGTTTTCTCTTGCTTTGTCATCTTATAGGCCTGTAATGCTGTTTGCGTCAATAGAAATGCCCGGGCTCATCGTACTAGACAAAGAAATACTTTTGAAGTAAGTTCCTTTTGATGATGCTGGTTTCAATTTTGAAACCATATTCAGCATCTCCGTTGCATTTTCAATAATTTTTTCTTTTGAGAAAGAGGCTTTTCCAATTGAAGTATGAATGATTCCAAACTTATCCACTTTAAAATCAATCTTACCCGTTTTAACCTCTTCCACGGCTTTTCCAATATCCATGGTGACAGTTCCAGACTTCGGATTTGGCATCAGACCTCTTGGACCAAGCACTCTTCCTAACCTTCCAACTTTAGCCATAACGGGAGGCATGGTTATAATCACATCGATATCAGTCCAGCCACCTTCTATTTTCTTGATATAATCATCCAAGCCAACGTGATCTGCTCCAGCATCTCTAGCTTCTTGTTCCTTTTCGGGAGTACAGAGCACTAAGACTTTCACATCTTTGCCAGTACCGTGAGGCAAAGCTACCACTCCACGTACCATTTGATCCGCTTTTCTAGGATCAACTCCCAACCTGATATCAATATCCACGGAGGAATCAAATTTTGTTGAAGTAATATCCTTTAATACCTCTGCTGCCTCCCCTAAAGGAAAACTATTTTGCAAATCGTACTTTTCAAGTATTGCTTTATTTTTCTTGCTTAGCTTACCCATAATTCCTTGTATATTAATTCGCCCAGGGCGCAGTTCCTTTTACCCTTAGCCCCATACTCCTAGCGGTACCTGCAACCATTTTCATTGCAGAATCAATTTTAAACGCATTCAAATCCTGCATTTTCAATTCTGCTATCTCCTTTATTTGATCCCAAGTTACAGAGCCTACTTTTGCTCTATTTGGTTCTGCAGATCCCTTTTTCAATTTTGAATGCTCAAGTAATAAGACTGCGGCAGGAGGAGTTTTAATTACAAAATCAAAAGATTTGTCTTTAAAAATAGTTACCAACACAGGCAACAACTGACCTTGCTTTTCCTGAGTTCTAGCATTAAATTGCTTACAGAACTCCATGATGTTCAATCCTTTACTACCCAATGCAGGTCCTACTGGAGGAGACGGGTTTGCAGCACCTCCCCTTATTTGCAGTTTTAAGTATCCTTCTATCTCTTTAGCCATAGTGCTAATCTTGTTTTTCTACTTGCATATAATTCAACTCGACTGGCGTATTTCTTCCGAAAATTTTCACCATTACATTCAATTTTTTCTTTTCATCAAAGACCTCTTCTACCATCCCTGTAAATCCGCTAAATGGACCGTCCATAACTTTAACTGACTCACCAACAATGTATGTTGTCTCAAATTTCTCTTCCATTTCTTCGGATTCATCGACTTTTCCAAGGATACGATTTATTTCCGACTGTCGAAGAGGTACTGGCTCCTTTGATGTGCCTGAGCTATTATTTCCCAAAAACCCAATTACTCCAGGAATACTATTAATAATATGCATTGCCTCTCCATACGTCAAATCTGCAGAAACCAGCACATACCCAGGGAAAAAATTGCGCTCTCTAATCCGCTTTTTCCCATTACGCATTTCATATACTTTTTCTGAAGGTATGAGTATTTGAGGAATGTATTCTTCCAATTTCTGACGAGAAACCTCATTTTCCAGATAGGTTTTAATTTTCTTCTCCTGTCCACTTATCACCCGGATTACATACCAATTCAGCTCACCCATTTGGAAATTCATTCTATTTAAAATTCATTATAAAACCAGCTCATAATGTTGTCGAAAACAAAATCGATGGCTCCAATAACAATTGCAAAAATCAAAGACGCTACCAGCACCAACACGGAACTGCTTTGCAACTCGCTATACTTTGGCCAAAAAACCTTGTTTTTTAGCTCATCTACGGATTCTACAATGAATTTTTTTAACCTAAGCAATGTCTTAATATTTTAGTAGCACGGGTGGAGAGACTCGAACTCCCAGCCAATGGTTTTGGAGACCACTACTCTACCAATTGAGCTACACCCGTATAAAACGGCCCGCAAAGTTACTTAAATAATTTTATAGAACAAATGCGCTTCCTTAATTTTCAGGAAACGCATTTGTTTAAATTTTATATTCTACTAGTCAAGAATTTCAGTAACCTGACCGGCACCTACTGTTCTACCACCTTCACGAATTGCAAATCGAAGTCCTTTTTCCATTGCAACTGTGTTGATAAGCTTAACTTCAATAGTTACATTATCCCCTGGCATCACCATTTCAACACCTTCTGGTAACATGATTTCTCCTGTTACGTCAGTTGTTCTTAGGTAAAACTGAGGTCTGTACTTATTAAAGAATGGAGTGTGTCTTCCTCCTTCTTCTTTGGAAAGCACATAAACTTCAGCATTAAAGTGAGAGTGAGGGGTTACTGAACCTGGCTTACAAATCACCATTCCCCTTTTGATCTGCTCTTTGTCGATACCTCTCAAAAGTAATCCAGTATTATCACCAGCTTCACCTCTATCAAGAATCTTCCTGAACATTTCAACCCCAGTCACTACTGACTTGAGGTTTTCAGCGCCCATTCCAAGTATATCTACGGCATCTCCAGAATTAATCACACCTCTTTCAATTCTACCTGTAGCAACTGTTCCTCTACCCGTGATAGAGAATACATCCTCTACAGGCATCAAGAAATCTTTATCAACCAACCTTTCAGGAATTGGAATGTACTCATCTACTGCATCCATCAACTCCATGATTTTATCTACCCATGCCGGATCGCCATTAAGGCCTCCAAGTGCAGATCCTTGAATCACAGGGATGTCATCACCAGGATATTCGTAGAAGCTAAGCAGTTCTCTAACTTCCATTTCTACCAATTCCAATAATTCTTCATCATCAACAAGGTCAACTTTGTTCATGAATACTACCAAAGCCGGCACTCCAACCTGACGAGCAAGCAGGATATGCTCCCTAGTTTGAGGCATAGGGCCATCAGTAGCTGCAACAACAATAATGGCGCCGTCCATCTGAGCTGCTCCCGTAACCATGTTTTTCACATAGTCAGCGTGACCAGGACAGTCAACGTGCGCATAGTGTCTATTTGCAGTTTGATATTCAACATGTGAAGTATTAATTGTAATACCTCTTTCTTTTTCTTCAGGCGCATTGTCAATAGAATCGAATGCTCTCATTTCAGACAAACCCTTTTCTGCTAAAACTTTAGTGATAGCAGCTGTCAATGTAGTTTTACCGTGGTCTACGTGACCTATAGTACCGATATTAACATGCGGTTTGGAACGGTCAAAGGTAGCTTTAGCCATTTTTGATAAATCTCGGTTTAGTTAAAAATTTTATTTTATGATATTAATACAATTCATTTCGAGCCAACGGCGGGAATTGAACCCGCGACCTCTTCCTTACCAAGGAAGCGCTCTACCCCTGAGCTACGTCGGCCTTGGTATTTCCGGGCCTTTTCTTGCCTGAGAATAAAAATTTAGAGCGGGAGACGAGGTTCGAACCCGCGACCTACAGCTTGGAAGGCTGTCGCTCTACCAGCTGAGCTACTCCCGCAATTTAGCAAATGTACAGATTCCAATCGGATACCTGCTCAATCTACTTTTTTATTCTGGTGGGGAGAGGAGGATTCGAACCTCCGAAGTCATAAGACAACAGATTTACAGTCTGCCCCAGTTGGCCGCTTTGGTATCTCCCCGGAATACATTTTATTAAAGAACTTCCCCCTAAAAATTGAATTCAACAATCCTGTCTTTTTTTAAGGGACTGCAAAATTAAATCCTTTTTTTTATTATTCAAATATTTATAGAAAATTGTACGTTTTTTTTCAATGGTCTGAGAAAAGCGAGATGGTTACAGGAATATCAATAGTGTAATTATATGCTAATCAATACTTTCCAGTACTCTTGGGTCGTTTTCATTTTCCTTGATTTTTTCGAGGATCCCAGTAACCCCTTCCACATCAGAAAGTAATTCCAATGATTGATACGACGAATACCGATTGTAAAACTGATAATGGCTCATGGCAATCGATTCCAACGTTGCAATTCCGTCTTTAACTTGGCCTTCCGGGGCGGTGAGCAAATACATTCCAAACAACTTAATGAAATACCACAAATCACTGCCACTGTAGTGTGCTAATTTATCTTTAAACCAAGAATATTGGCTATGATCGTGGTGTTGTACATAATAGTCGGCAATAGAAGAGGCAATATTAAAGTTGACCTCCGTACTGAAATGCTTCAGTACGACTTCGGTGTCTTCCTCTCCACTTTGTAGATAGGCATACAAAGCTTGTCCTGCAACAAAATAGGAAGAATCATAAAGGTTTGCCTTGTATACATCTACATATTTCTTTAAATTCTTTGTTGCCAACACAGAAATCGCGGTTGCTTTTACAAGTGGATTCGAATCATTCGTGGCCATGGATTTTATCTGCTTTTCGTGGTCAAAAAATAAGCCTGTGGTGTCCGCTTCAAAAAACTGGAGAGCATCTTCGCGAATAACTCTGAAAGAATCATCAAGTGCCTCGCCGGCCATTATCTTAGAAATAGAATCTGTTGGATGATCCTTAAAATATTCTATGGACTCTAGCCTAGCGCGTATATTTTCGGGGTAGTGTTGATACTGAAATTGAAACTGATTCATGGATTTTTCATGGATTTTTTCTCCCAAAAGCAGATAATCGCTATCTACCATAACCAATTCCGGCTTCCGTTTGCTCTCAAATTCAAACTCTTGGTAAGGTTTATTTATCTCAATATTGTATTGGGCCTTTTGGTCATTCTCCCATATGTCAACAGAGAGGGGTAATTGATAAATGGGCGAAATATCTAAGTCCTGATCTTGGCGCACTTTAATAATTAATTTCTGGCTTTCGGAATCGTACTCCTCCCCAATATGCAAATTAGGATGCCCAGCAGATAAAAACCATTGGTTAAAAAACCAATTCAGATCTTCTCCGGCAATGTGCTCAAAAGCCAATCGCAGTTCATGGATTTCTGCCTTGCCATAGGCATGATTTTTCAAATAATATTCCAATGACTTAAAGAATGCCTCATCTCCGACCTGATTCCTCAGCAAATGAAGCACAAGTCCCCCTTTGGCATATGAATGATTGTCAAACATATCTTCGCTACCATCATAATAAAACCGAATCAGATCCTCTTTTTTATATTCAGCTTCACTGAGGTAGGAGTCCAACTCGTCGTACAGAAAATAGCTCGCTTCGTTTTTGCCATACTTATGTGATTTCCACAGGTACTCGCCATAGCTGGCAAAGGACTCGTTTAGCGGCAGGTTGGACCAGGATTCGCAGGTTACCAAATCGCCGAACCAATGATGAAACAGCTCATGAGCAATGATGTCGTCCCAATTATAATCTATCAGTTCGCGGCTGTTCACCAGCAAATCCTCCATAAAAACAGACGCAGTAGTATTTTCCATCGCTCCGGAAACAAAGTCTCTGACTACAATCTGGCTGTATTTATCCCATGGATAAGGGTAATTTAACAATTCCGAAAAAAAGCCCATCATTTCAGGTGTATTACCAAAAATGGCCTTGGCATATTTCCTATATGCCGGCTCTACATAATAATCCACCTTTTTTCCTTGCCACTCATCCTCAACAACTGTAAAGTCCCCGACTGCCAACATGATCAGGTATGGCGCATGAGGCTGATCCATTTTCCAATAATCCGTACGTGTACTGTCCAGGTTAGATTTTGAAAACACCAAAGTGCCGTTGGAAAGTGTTTTGAATCTATCCTGAACCGTAATGTATATCTCCTGAGTTGTCTTTTGATTGGGAGCATCAATGGTCGGAAACCACCTCGAATTAGAATTCGTTTCTCCCTGAGTCCATATCTGTTGGGGCTTGCCGGATTCGCTTCCTGATGGATTGATAAAATATAGTCCTTTGCGGTCATTTGTGACGGAATCTGCATCATTTATCTCATTTGGCCTCGCCGTATATTTGATGTTGAGATTTAGCTTTTGACCCCTTAGATACTTTCTTTCAAGATCAATATCTATCATTTTTCCATCATAGTCATATTGCAATGCCTGTATTGAATCTCCCGAAACTCGTGTGATTTCATCGATTTTAAAGCCTTTTGCATCCAACAAAACGTGTGATTGTGCATAGAAGTATGGCTCAAGCGTGAGGGTGGCATTTCCTAGTACATGTTGTTTTTTCCAATCAAAACGAACATCCAGCTTTGTATGTGACAATTTGAATCGTAGTGTCCGCTCTCCTCTATATATTTTCGGTTCAACTTTGGGTTCGACCTCTAGAACTACCGTAGTATCCGACTTCTCAATCGCCTCTTCAGCCTGCAACGGTGCGGGTGGAACCGACACCTTGCATGAAAACAGCACAGTTGAAAATAACAATACTGCCGTCGAAAAATAACATACATTCCTCATGTGTAATCCTAAATTTAGGCCACAAAAAACGGGAAATAAACTCAAAATCAACCCATTCAATTAAAATATTTTGCACTGCCAAAACCAAAAATTTTCTACGAATGACGTTACGTAATTAAAAAATAACGCATCCCCTCTATGGGGAAATCAACAATAACTTCATGGGTTTTACATACATTTTGTGCCATTTTTGAGATCTCAACATAAGTCAACCTGTGTCAATTCATAAGAAAACCAATAAAGTTGCCCCGGCGATTCAATTTTGGGCAATAATTCTATTTAATCTTTTTTTCAATATTATATTTGCCTCATAAATTTTTAAAAAAGATATGAAGTACAAACGCGTTCTGTTAAAACTCAGCGGAGAAGCATTGATGGGAGATCAAAATTTTGGAATTGACCCACTGCGACTCGAGCAATACACAAACGAGATCAAAAAAGTGACAGAAAGCGGAGTTGAGCTTGCCATTGGCGGAGGAAATATTTTTCGCGGCATCCAAGCTGAGCAATCAGGCATGGATCGGGTTCAGGGCGACTACATGGGCATGTTGGCCACCGTCATCAATGCCATGGCACTTCAGAGTGCTTTGGAAGGTGCAGATATCTATACCAGACTGATGTCGGGAATTAAAATTGACCAAGTCTGCGAACAGTTTATCAGAAGGCGGGCTATCCGGCATTTGGAAAAAGGGAGGTTGGTAATATTTGGTGCTGGTACCGGAAACCCGTATTTCACAACTGATTCTGCCGCCAGTCTTCGAGCTATAGAGATAGAAGCAGATGTGGTACTCAAAGGCACACGAGTAGATGGAATCTATTCTGCCGACCCAGAAAAGGATCCCAACGCAACCCGATTTACAGATATCAGTTACAACGATGTGATGCAAAAAGGGCTAAATGTCATGGATATGACGGCCTTTACATTGTGTCAGGAAAACCAGTTGCCGATCATAGTTTTTGATATGAACAAGCCTGGCAATCTTTTGAAAATTATTGAAGGTGAAAATATAGGAACGCTGGTTCATTAAGATTATAACTCATACAATCATGGAAGAACTTGAATTATATTTAGAAGAAGCAAAAGACAACATGGAAAAGTCAGTACATCATGTAGTGACCGCTCTAGCCAAAATCCGAGCAGGAAGGGCAATGCCCAACATGTTGGACGGTTTGATGGTAGAATACTATGGGAATCCAACGCCGCTATCCCAGGTAGCCTCCATCAATACCCCTGATGCAAAAACATTGGCTATAAAGCCATGGGAAAAGAGCTTATTAGCTGAAATAGAAAAATCTATCACCAATAGTGACCTGGGTCTAAACCCACAAAATGATGGTGAAATAGTTCGCCTTAACATCCCTCCCCTTACTGAAGAACGAAGACGGGATTTGGTAAAACAAACCAAACATGAAGGTGAAAACGGCAAAATAAGTGTGCGAAATGTTCGTAAAGAAGCCAATGAATCTCTGCGACAACTCATAAAAGAACATGTGTCGGAAGATGATGTGAAAAGAGCTGAAACAAAAGTTCAAGATCTAACAAATAGCTTTATTCAAAAAATCGATGACCTCCTTGCCAAAAAAGAAGAGGAAATCATGACTGTGTAATCCCTCTTTTGTGCAGGAAAGTTATAAATAGAATTTCTTTCGGTGAATCAACTCTGCCACGCTGTCGGGCACGAGGTATCTGATGGATTTATCGGCCTTTATGCATTTCCGAATGTAGGTAGCGGAGATATCCAACAATGGGGCTTCAATTGACGTTACATTGGGGTGTCGCAATAAATCACTTGGCTGAGAGCCCGGTCTGGGATACACAATCAATCCGAAATCTGAAATAATCCTCTCACTGTTTTTCCACTTTGGAAATATTGCAAGATTATCTCCTCCGATGATCAATTTTAAATTATGCGCAGGGTGCTTTTCCTGTAGGTAGATTAACGTATCGATAGTATAACTAGGCCGTGGCATATTAAACTCGATATCGCTCACTTTAAATCGGTTGTTGTCATCAATGGCCATATTTACCATATCATAGCGATCGAATTCGTGCAACAGCTTATTATTGCGCTTTAATGGGTTCTTTGGAGAGACAACAAACCAGATTTCATCCAAACTAGCCAGGTCTTGTACTGCCTGGGCAATGATAAGATGCCCATTGTGGATGGGATTGAAAGACCCAAAATATAGTCCAATATCCATGGTACGCTTATTGGTTTTTGGGGAAAATGAACTCAGTAACCATTTTTTCAGCAGTTTCTAGGGTCTGATCCAGCTTATCAGAAATCAATGTGGCATCAAATCCATTTTCAAAAGTCATTTCATATTCTGCTTTTGCCAGACGCTTTTCGATATTTTCCTCCGACTCAGTATTCCTGTGTCTCAACCTTTGCTCCAACACTGATAAATCCTTTACCCGAACAAAAACTGCCAGTGCATCTTCCTTAAAATATTCTTTTAATTTCAATCCTCCTTTTACATCCACATCAAACACCACATGTTTGCCCAAGCCCCACAAACGCTCCACTTCTGATTTCAGTGTCCCATAAAAATTCCCGTCATACACCTCTTCGTATTCTACAAATTCATGGTTTTTGAGCCTATTTTTAAATTCCTCAACCGAAAGAAAGTAGTAGTCCTTGCCGTGTACCTCGCGCTCCTCCCTTCTAGACCGAGTAGTTGCAGAAATAGAGAAATCAAGATATTCTAACTTTTGCAGCAAGTGCCTTACAATTGTTGTCTTTCCTGAACCCGATGGGGCTGAAAATATTATCGCCTTCCCTTTGCTCATAGCTTGCCAGTAATATGACCTACAGCTTTATCTTCTATCAAAAAATTATGGCTCGAAATTAGCCATTTTTGCTAAACTACGCCAGTTTGAGCTTGTTTTATCAGTCGCTCATGGATTTTTAATACTTGTGGGATCACTAAGGAATGGTTGTCGTTTACGATGACAAAATCAGATTTAGCAACTTTTTCAGCCTCGCTCAATTGTTTAGAGATAATGCCTCGTACATCTGCTTCAGTTCTGTGTGCATCTCTTTCGAGCGTTCTTGCAATCCTAAGCTTCTCTGGTGCTGTTACCGTGATCAGTCCGTCCAATGATTCGTAAGAACCATTTTCCACGAGGAGGGCCGCTTCCTTTATCAAATATAATTTCTCATTTTGAGCTTTAGCCCATTGCTCAAAGTCCTTTGCGACCGCAGGATGCACGATACTATTGATTTTGGATAATTTTTTCTCATCACCAAAAACTTGACTTGCTAGAAAACTTTTGTTTGGAGTGCCATCTGGCAAATAGGCCTCATTCCCGAAAAAAAACCTTATTGAATCCATGACTTCCTTGTCATTGGCCATCAGTGCTTTTGCTCTGTCATCGGCATTGTACACTGAGATTCCTAACACTTTAAACACCTCACAAACCATGGATTTTCCGGCACCTATCCCGCCTGTTATTCCGATTTTGAGCGGTTTATTTTGCATAGGTCACTTTGAGTCTATTATTTCTGATTACAATATCCCTGACATACTCCGGTGCATTCATCACTTCTACTGCAATGGTTGAATCCGAATTTTGAACATTATTTAAGTCAGCAATAAAAAGAAAATCTTCCTTTTTCAGCTTGTTTCTAAAATTCCATTGAATCTTAAATGAGGCTTGTACTTGGTTTTCTTGCATTTCTACAGTGCTGTCATATGGAAAATTGACCTTTTCAATTGGAAATACCTCTGATTGCTCGACCATCTCCTGAACATTAAATTGCACATGAATTACTTCAGGCACTTTTTTTATTAAGGAAGAAGAAAAAAGATCAAGGCTCAACTCTTCATCATAGCTTTTTTCAATATTTTTATCAGGCAATCTTACTATAAAAACATCTGGGAGTTGATGTATGAGAGATGTCGGTCCATGAAATGTTACAGAATCAGGAATCACAGAAACCTCAGATGTAATATAATAATTCTTTCGCAGTTGTATGCCCGCCGAATCCAGTTTGACGCATAGGCGCCGATCAACATATTGTTCAATATCGAAAAAGATGGTGTCTGTCGCGATATAATTTATATTCAAATCGGTCAACTGATTTGAGAAAAAAGGCAATAAGTTGCTCGCAGTAAAAAACTTAGTTTGGACAGGGTTTTCTGGCTCAATGGTGACGGGTGTAATATTAAAAGACACCGTTCTTTTGAGCAATTGCCATCCGCCACCGGTCACATTTATCGGGATTTCTTCGGGTGGGTCTATTACTGCTGCCAGGCTATCCCTGTCAAAAACCAACTGAACAGGATAATCTATCCGCGTGGTGTAAACTTTATTAAGTGCATTGAAAAACCAAAAAGTGGCAGCCGTTGAAAAGCAAAGTAATATCCACTTCCAGTTGGCCTTCCTCAGTGGTGCTAAGAACTCGGCCACAGCAAGAGATATTTTGCCTATGTCAATCAATTAATCCACTATTTTTTATCATTGTATTTTTTGCTGGCCTCAAGAGAAATAGATGACTTTTCGACCCTTATTTTTGTTCCCTTATCCACATCCAATAATATAGTATCATCCTCCAAAGCCGCAATTTTTCCATGAATTCCACCCATGGTCACGGCCATATCACCTTTCCTTAGTTCATCCAAAAATTTCTTCTGATCCTTTTGTTTTTTCTGTTGTGGGCGGATCATAAAAAAGTAAAAAATCACAATAATACCACCTATGAGTACCAGATTTCCGGTCATGGCCGATCCTGTGCCGGCTTGTAATAATATTCCTAACATAAAAATTTGAATTAACTATTTGAATCGTCTTTGGCAATTACATTACCTGTTAGTTTTAATTTAGTGACTTCAGGTTTTGTATTGGCATTGATGCTTACATATTTTGTTTGAAGATTGTGCTTGTTTTCGCTATTGAATTTCACCCTGATCACGCCCTCTCCACCAGCGGGAACGGGATCCTTTGGCCACTCAGGAACAGTACACCCGCAGGTTGCGGTGGCCTTGTTGATGATCAATGGGAAACTGCCTGTGTTCTTAAATTTATAGGTATAATCCACAATATCACCTTCTTTGATCGTTCCAAAATCATGTTCGGTTTGCTCAAATGTCATCACTGGAAATTTGGTTGGATCACCTTCATTTTCTTCCGAAGTTGAGTTCGTAGCAGAAGCAGGGGAAATCCCTGATTTTCCTTCCAATGCTGCCACTCTTCTCTCCAGACTCTTTATATTGTTCTCCACATTTTTATTGGAGCATGCCTGTAATGCTCCTACTGCAAATAGAAATAGAAATATTCTTTTGATTAATCCTCTCATGACAAGATAATTTTAGTTGTTTCCTCCTTTAATCTGACCGATCAATTCATCTACATCTTCGAGTAGCTTTTCTGCTTTTTCCTTCGCATCACTAATTACCTTTTTCCCTTTCTCTTTAGCAATACTTGAAGTTCCTTCCTCTCCTTCTACCATGGAGTTGACCAACTCTTCCAACTCACTTTTATATTTATCCACCAAAAAAGAGAGTTTATCTCTTGTGCTAGAGCCTTTGTCTGGAGCATACAAAATACCCAGAATCGCCCCGGTAGCTGCACCAAGAAGAAACGCTAATGTTGAATTTGATTTTTTACTCATGACTTTATTCTTTATTTATTATCAATTAAACCCCTTCCACTTTTTTGGATGATTCCGCTTTTCACCAAATCTATCGCCAATCCATCCAATATGCCATTTACGAATTTTTTGCTTTTTGGTGTACTAAATGTTTTTGAAATCTCAATGAACTCGTTTATTGTCACCTTCGTCGGGATGCTTGGAAAGTGTATCATCTCTGACACCGCCATTTTTAACAATACCTTGTCAGTAAGTGCCACTCTTTCTATATCCCAATTCTGTAATTTTCCTTTTAACAAACCTTCCAGATAATCGTCTTCTTTCACCGTTTTCTTAAAAAGCTCTTTCACATAGGCAGCATCATCTTCCCAATTGTAGGAAATATCTGCCATCTGTAGTTTGTCAGACTCCTCCTTTACAGATTTCAATGTCTTTAACACCAAACTTCTCACAATTGATTGGTTTTCTGACCAATCTAAATCAATATCTTCAAAAAAACTGATAAAAAGGTCATTTTTAAAAATGATCCCACGACAAATATAATCGAGAATAGCCCAATCTCCCTCATAATCTGTGCTTTCTTTTTTGATGTATGCTCTGAACATTTCATCCTTATTCAGCACCCCTTTGTACCAATCTCGCAACTGATCTGCATGCTGAGACCAATTAACTTTATGTGCTTGTATTAGTTTTTGAAAAGCATCATCGCCTTTCAATTTTGCGCAAACCTGATTGCTATATAAATTCGTTTTTGTTTGTGCTTTTGCTCCCAGAGTTTGCGTATGCGACTTCTTCTCATCTGAAAGTTTTTTGTTTTGAAATGCAAATTCTTCCAAAAGAGATAAAACCATCAGATAGTCCTTGCTGACTTTTGCTGCTTCTCCCGCCAGATCCTTTGATAATCGTCGGAAATCACTTTCATTTTGATTATCAACCAGTTGCATCGCTTCTTTAACTTCCTCTCCCACTTCTTCATTCATGGATTTTGCACCCTTTTCAGGATCCATTTGTGACGTATAGCATTCAAAAGCTATGGCCTTCTTGCGCTTAAGCTCCTCCTTGTCCATTATTTCCATAGAATTCAAATCTGGAGAAAACTTCCTTTCGAGCATATCCTTGCCCAATAGGTAATTGGCTCCTTTACAACTTTCATAGGAATAAAGGTTTTTAAAAGCTTTGATTCGAAGCGATCTGCGGTTTATCATTTATTTCAATTTCAAAGAACTGTGTACTCGCAATGATTTTTGAGACTGCAAATATCGCCAACTTTCTTTTATTTAAAATTGAATGTGTACATATTTCCTACAAGTTTCATTCTTTTCGGATCATTTAGGTTTAACCTTGATGATGTTCAAGTATCGATTGGTTATTTTTGCGCCTCACAATCCATTGAAAAAGCATGGTTTTTCCATGGATTACTATATCAAGGTGCGCACACAACAGTTTTATTGACCTGTGAAGGAACTTAGTTATTTAAATACATATTTCTTAAAGTATAAATCCTATCTCCTGCTGGGACTGGTATTTGTAATTCTTTCAACAATTTTTCAGATTCTCCCTGCACAATTGGTACGGTTTGCATTGGACTTAGTAGCTGAAAACTTGAGTACTTACAAGTCATTTGACAATCTGGAACTGCAGGATATTTTTAGAGATTCGATAAATCAAAGTATCGTTTTTTATGGGATTCTAATACTTGTAATCGCATTGCTTCGAGGTGTGTTTTTATTTCTGGTAAGACAGACCATTATCGTCATGTCGCGACATATTGAATACGATCTTAAAAATGAGATTTTTGCGCATTATCAATCTTTGCCATTAAGTTTTTACAGAAAAAATAACACTGGCGACCTCATCGCCAGAATTTCGGAAGATGTAAGTAAGGTCAGAATGTACATCGGCCCTGCGATTATGTATGGACTAAATATGATTATTCTCGCACTTATCCTGCTGCCGGTCATGTTTTCAATTAGTGTAAAGCTAACCTTGTATGCCCTGATCCCGCTCCCAATTCTATCGTTGAGCATTTATTTCGTCAACAATATCATTAACAAAAGAGCCGAAGAAATTCAGGAAAGCCTTTCCGATTTATCCACTTATGTACAGGAAGCATTTAGTGGAATCCGCGTGCTGAAATCCTTTGCTAGAGAAGCGGATTCCTTGAAAAATTTTGCTAAAGAAAGCGATCACTACAAAAAGAAATCGTTACAGCTCACCCAGGTAAATGCCATGTTTTTTCCCTTGATTATGTCACTGATCGGGCTGAGCACTGTTCTGACAGTATTTATAGGAGGAACAGAAGTGATCAATGGCAGATTGTCGATAGGTAATATTGCAGAGTTCATTTTGTATGTCAATTTGCTTACATGGCCTGTCACGGCTTTGGGCTGGGTGACCAGCATCATCCAAAGAGCTGCTGCTTCGCAAAAGCGGATCAATGAATTTTTAAAGACGAAAAACCACATCGTGTCCGAGCACAACATAGAAAAAGATATTGTTGGCCAAGTAGAGTTAAAGAACGTAAGCTTCACTTATGATGATTCTGGGATTGAAGCACTTAAAAATATTTCGTTTACAGTGAATCCCGGTGAATCCATCGCCATTATTGGCACGACGGGCAGCGGCAAGAGCACTCTGGCAAATCTCATTGGTAGACTTCTTGACCCTACAGAAGGAGATGTTTTTATAGACGGCATCAACCTCAAGGATTATAATCCTAGTAAATTCAGGGATCAAATTGGTTCCGTTCCGCAAGATGTTTTTCTCTTCTCAGACACTATTTCCAATAATGTCGCTTTTGGTTTAAACGATCTAAATGCTGAAAAAACCATCGAGGCATTGAAGCATGCCGACCTTTATGCCAATGTCATGGAATTTCCAAAGCAACTGGAAACTATTCTCGGTGAAAGAGGCATCACACTATCAGGTGGTCAAAAGCAACGATTATCCATAGCAAGGGCTCTTGCTAAAGAACCGAGGCTTCTGATTCTGGACGATTGTCTTTCAGCGGTGGACACCAAAACAGAAAACAACATCCTGAACAGCCTGAAAAAAATCATGGCTAACAAGACCAGTATCATAATTTCACACAGAGTTTCCTCGGCGAAATTGGCAGACAAAATTATCGTATTGGACAATGGCCACATCATCGAGAGCGGTTCTTACGACGACCTCATGGCCACCGACAGCAATTTCAAGCAATTGTATGACAAGCAGCTTGTGAGCCGGGAAATCGAAGAGTAAAACTCATTTCTGCCAAGGCAGGCCTCTCAATTCAGATTTACTGCAATTCTCCCGTAAACATTACGAATGATTCTTTTCTATTCGAATTGGCATAGTATTGGCCCCTGTACCTTTTTTATTTGCAATGCCTATTAAAACCGAATTTCGGTCATTGGCACCGCGGTATTCAGGCAAATTTTAATTAAAGACAAAACAAATGAAAAAGGTCAGCATTCTACTAGTAGCCGTAATGATTATAAGTTTTTGGGGCTGTAATTCCAGTAAAAAATCTTTTGAGTCAGGTAACTACTATAATTCGGTAATGCAATCCGTTAGCAAACTGAGGAAAAGCCCTAATAACAAAAAAAGCAGGGAAACACTGGATCAGGCCTATCCGATGGCAATAGATTTTTATATGGCCCAGATCAACCGTATGAAAAGTGGGCAAGACCGTTTTAAAAATGGCAAAATCGTAGATGCGTATACCATGCTCAACAATATGCATGACGAAATCCGCAGGAGCCCTGCAGCCCTACAGGTTATTCACAACCCTCAGGACTATTATAATCAGTTAAAATTCCATACCCGCGAAGCCGCTGCTGAAAGGTATGCGGCAGGAGAAGAAGCCCTCGCCATGGGATCCAGACCATATGCCATCGAGGCATTTTCCCATTTTGTGCAGGCAGACAGGTACCAGCCCAATTATCTTGATGTACAAGATAAAATGGCTGAAGCTAAATATCTCGGCACGCTAAAAGTACTGGTAGAACAAGCACCGGTTCCTTCGATGCAGGCAGGACTTAGTGTTGCATTTTTCCAAGATCAGATCGAGCAATTTTTATTTAATTACCAGGGAAATGAATTCATTCGATTTTATTCTGCAAAGGATGAAAACCTCAAAGATCCGGATCAAATCCTATACTTTCAATTCGATGATTTTGTGGTTGGTCAGGTAAATAATCAGGAGCGTATCATCGAAGTTTCTAAAGACAGTGTAGTGATTTCTCAGATAAAAAAATCTGCTCTTGAGGCTTCTACAAAACCAGGCAGTTCTGAAGAACTTGTCAATGTATATGGAACGGTAAAGGCTAAATTCAGGGAAAATTCACGCCAAGTGATTTCCAAGGGATTGCTCAGCATGCGCATTGTAGATGCCAGTTCCAATACTGTCGTGCTGCATGATAAGTTTCCAGGAGAGTTCGTCTGGATGAACCAATGGGGAAGTTTCAACGGAGATGAGCGGGCTTTGACAAAAGAACAGATAAGTATCGCAAATCGACAGCCAATGATGCCCCCTCCTCCACAAGATTTATTTATAGAATTTTGCAGGCCGATCTATGGCCAGTTAACATCAAAGGTACAGAGCTATTATCATAATATGTAGCAATCGGCTATTGCTAACTTTTAAAATTCATTTTACCATTTTTTATAAAGAATTATAACTATTTCATAAACTAAAATACATATCAAAATGGCTGAGTATTTGAGAACATCCGGTGTTTCATCAGAATTAGAGAAATTAATTATAGGTGCAAAAAATGAACTATACATCATTAGTCCTTATTTGAAGTTATCTGATAGAGTTAAAGCGTTGCTCAAAGATAAAGAGTTGGACAAAGTTGAAACAACAATAATCTTCGGAAAGAAAGATCTTGCGCCAGGTGAAATGAACTTTTTGGAAAATTTGAGCTATGTACGTCTTTATTTCTTAAAAAACCTTCATGCCAAATGTTATCTGAGTGAAAGTAAAATGATAATATCATCGATGAATCTTTACGAATTTTCTCAACTGCATAATACTGAAATGGGAATATTGATCAATGTCGATAATGAGGATGATAGAGATGTATATGAAGAAGCATATAAAGATATAGAATTCATAATTCGTAGTAGTGAAGATCTTTCTTATACAAAAGCTCTTCAAAAAAAGGCGCCTTCTCAAGAGCAAAGAGAATCAGTAATTTCAAAAATATTGTCCAAAAGTCCTCAAAGTCAATATTCAGACTCAAAACTTTTAACAACCAAAGAATTATCCAAATTAATTGGAGTATCAAGTAAAAATATTAATACATGGCTTACGGAAAATAGACTTATGTATAAAAAAGAAGAAGATTGGATTAGTACTAAAAAAGGGAAACAGGTTGGAGGTATTTCAAAAGAAGGGCCATATGGAAAATATATTGTTTGGCCTAAAGAACTATCCAATCACATAAGACAAGATATTTTCGAAACTGCTTAATATACGTTAAAATAACCTTGGGTTATTCCAATGCCATCTAATCATCTTGGATTTCAATTCATGGATTTTGATGGCTTTTTTTGATATATGGCCAGCACCAAAACCAAATAGATAAAAAACGGCCAATACCCGGCCTTATAGCGGGATAGTGTACCGAAGTTTGGCGTGGCAAAGGCCAGCAAAACAGCAAGTGAAATCACATAAACTAAGGCAATAACTACTATTGGGTTTTGGAGAGGAATCCGGAAACGTGATTTCCAAAAAGCGGCTAAAAGCAACACAAGCGCAAGCGTATTTTCTACGGCTACAATGCCCTGAAATCCATTAAAAGCATCAAATATCCATGGCCGAAACAAGCCGCTAAACAATGCCAGTGGCACATTGATCAAAAATCCATACACACTTCCGTCAAATTGAAAAAAGTGGATCACACCCGAACCTGAAGCCTGCAAACCCAATTGATGATTGTTATAAACCACATCCAGAACGCGAGAAAGGCCTAAGTTGTAATGCAATGTGGATACGACCAAAAAGCCTATTAAAACCATGAAAGCCGCATGGATTTTTGATACTTTGATCCACCGCCTCAGCATATCCCCGACCAACAATACCAGCAACAATGGCATGGCCATAGCAGCATAAAAGTACTTCAATTCCCATAGAAGGAAGCCTGCAAAAAATAAGATCGCCCAGCATGGAAAATCGGCATATTTTTGAGTTCGCAGCAACCGCAAGGTCATTGCAACTACAAGAGCCAAAGCACCGA
This sequence comes from Bacteroidia bacterium, assembly GCA_030426345.1. Taxonomy (GTDB): domain Bacteria; phylum Bacteroidota; class Bacteroidia; order Cytophagales; family Cyclobacteriaceae; genus JAAUQL01. Next base: position 297 of record JAUHYU010000034.1, on the reverse strand, counting down.
TTGCCAAGCTTTCCTTGAGCAATCCGCTCGACCAAAAAACGAATGTGGGTAAAAAGTAAAATGAAATGGCTGCAGCTCTTTTAAATTCCGGATATTTCTTACTCAGTTCTTCTACCAACAAGTAAACACACAGAAAATTTATCAGGCTCAAATAAGCACTGATAACCCAATAATTCCCACCGGTAAATAAGTAAAAAACAGAGATGATCTTGGCAAACAAAAGTGCCCTAGGTTGATCAAAAAACACCAATTGACTTGCCAGCTGTGCATTTCCAGTTGTATCAAAATAGATGGAAA
>JAUHYU010000141.1 GCA_030426345.1 Bacteroidia bacterium | reverse complement strand
GCAAAATACACGTTAACACCAAGCCCTTGCTTAATGCCCGTCACCAATGAATCGTTTACAATGGTAATTTTCGAAATGTCCGTATCCCACGTTCCCCCAATAGAATGTCCCAAATCCATGATAATAGGAGCTTTTTTTGATTTTGGAAAAGTATACCTGTGAATCCCAACGCGTTCGGTGGTTGTCAATTCTGCCTTAATATTATAATCATCCAACAACACAGAATAGTATCCTGGCGAAGCAGTTTCATTTTCATGCGAAAATCTTGACCTGTAGCCAGAATCCGGGTCTTTGTTTGTTCCTGGAACAACCTGTAGGTCGTTGGCAATAGTAGGCATAATCAACACATCGCCACATGCCGTATAGCCAACGCCACTCAAATGCGTATGGCTAAATCCCATAATTGAGTTATCCTTGTAGGCATATCCTGCGCTGTATGTCCAGCCATCAGTGCCATTGTCCGGGCTGAGCTGTACCATTCCAAATGGCAAAGCTGCCCCCGGAAAAGTATGGCCAAAAAAGTCTGTGCCGATCATTGGATCTACATAATCTACAGGTTCCTTCTTTTGATTTTGGGCAACTGAAAACAGTGCGACGAACAAAAAGGAAGCACTTAGTAAGATATATTTTTTATTAAATTTCATAATTTAGATTTATTGATTTCGAGAATAGAATTGGGTTGACTATGATTCCTTAAACAGCAATTTTATTAGTTTGCCATATTGGGAAAAATCAGATATCATAATGTGAGCCCCTGCTTGTACTAGTCTAGGTCTTTTTTCGACGTCAACACCAAATCGCCGCACCTCATTGCTGGCAATTCCAGTTGCAATTCCCTGAAATCTTCTACACTCTCTTATCTCAACCGGGCCATCTCCAAATACTGCTAATTCATTCCCCTTTAATTGATTTTCATTAATAATTTTATCCATGACCATCTTTTTAGAAAACTTAGATGCATCGCGAAGTGCTCCATAAATTCCACCATCAAACATGTCGGCATAGCCCAACAGCTTTGCCTCATTGATCACATCTTCCACATCTGTACCACTGGCAAGATACATTACTATACCTCTTTTCTTGAGCTCAAGCAAAAATTCACCAACACCTTTCAGCATAAAATCGCTCGCATCCAACTCACCTCTTTCCAATTTTTTCCGACGTTTGTCTACCATTTCCATCAGGGCATCGTTGTATATTTTCTTGTATTCAAACTTGTCAAGAATTTTATCTTTTGGTACGTATCCAAACTCTTCAATCATTTTTATCAATCCTTCGATCTGATAAATGGTCTGGATTCCCGTAGTTTTATGGATAAAATCTTTGACCTGCTTGACCACTTCTTGATATCCGATTTGATCTACCCTATCATATTCACCTCCCAATATCGAACGGATCATTACGGGCTCTAAAATTTCTTCCCACCCCTGCCTCAGTGTGCTGATGGTGCCATCGTGGTCAAAAACAGCATGCTTGATCTCTCCAACTTGATCTAAGACTTCAGCATTGCACAATTCGAATTCAGTTCCCTCGATATACTTGGCAAATCGGATATTATCAGCCAAATCTGCATTATATACAAAATTGGGATCTTTACTGATCTCAAGTATTTCTGAAGATGATGCCGTACCAGTAGTAAACAATTTTTGTACAGTGACTGCTGATGCAAAATTCGCGAAAGCTGCTGCTTCTTTTGGGGAAACCCCAGCCGCAAGACACAGAGCAACGGCACTAATCCCCGTATCACCGGCTCCTACTGTATCTAATTTAGATGTAAGCTGAATACCAGGAATTTCATGGTTTCCGTGCTCATCAAATACAATTACACCACGAGAACCACAGGTCACAAAAACTGGCTTATGAGTTTTGGCATACTCTTCCGTACCAAAAGTGATCACATCTGAAGTAGGAATCGTTTCACTCGGGTTAAATGATTTTCCACATAGTTCAGCGATCTCAATATCGTTGGTTTTTCGATAGATATTTTCAAATTGATCATTATAGTGTCTCGAATCAACCAAAATAACCTTGTCGTCAAATTCCTTAAAAATTTCATTGGCTCCATCAATAAACGCCTGATTATTTAGACTGCCTTGCACTTGCTGATTAAAAATCAGTACATCATATTCTTGCAAAGCTTCTCGGATATTTTGAAGGATTTGATCGTCGGTTTCTTTAGTTCGTTGATTAAAAACACCAAAATCGTTTCGAGGATCTTCTACATCTCCATTGTATTTTTTTAGATAAGTATACGTGTTGAAGTCTTCCTTTTGGATCACCAAAGAAGAGGTATCTGCATTGAGGGCATTTAATTGTGAAGTCAATTCCCTTCCATAAATATCATCTCCTACTACGGCGATCGCCTTAATTTTTGCGGGCTGCAAAACAGATAGATTGGCAACAATATTTGAAGCTCCACCAGGGGTATAATAATGATTTGCAATTGCTTCGGCCTTCAATCCAGTTTCTACGGAAACTTCAGAGCCACGAGGATCCATGATCCAATAGGCATCTAAACAGAAATCGCCATAAACGGCGACTTTAGAGGATTCTATTTTTTCTAATATTTCTTTTACCCTTTCTTGGTTTATCATTTCTTGAGCGTTTTTAATTATAATGTTCGTCGATCATTTCACAAATTATATGATATGCCAATTCGTGTACTTCCTGGCTGTGGTTTGTCTTGTCGCAATTGGCACATATGCAAATATCAGAAAGCGCTTCCAATGGGCTATCTTTTTTACCCGTAAATCCTACAACTGTCAATCCCAAACCCTTTGCTGCATCTGCGGCCATGAGTACATTAGGCGAAGTGCCACTCGTAGAAAATGCCCAAAGCATATCGCCCGGGTTTCCAAGTGCTTCGATTTGGCGAGAGAAAATGCCTTCGTAAGAGAAATCATTCGCAATACAAGTAGTCAGAGCAGCATCCGTCGATAATGCAATAGCAGGAAGAGGTTGGCGTACTTTTCGGTATTTACCTACAAATTCTCCTGCTATATGTTGACAATCTGCCATTGATCCTCCATTTCCACAAAGGTAAATTCGACCTCCCTGATCAAATGTCTTTCGAACCATTTCTGATATCTGGCTTACTGTTTCAATGCCATTTTCCTTGAAGAAGCGAACGGTTTGCTCATGCTCCTCGATGATGCTTAATATTTTGTTTTTCATACTAAAGTCTAATTGTAAGTTGCTTTACAGCAATTCTGTGATGTATTTATAAAAAAGTGGGAAAGTTTGTTTTTGATTTCCTTCGACATAATATCCTTTTCCACCATAAGCTTCCGGAACGCGGACAACAATACTTTTTTGATCTCGGAAATAATAGCCTAAGCTGGCTTCATTAGTAATATGCTCCTTGCGGTATGGACGAATATCAAAATCTGCAGTTACGATTCCCTTTGGTACTTTGTTAACATTACCTGTCATAGAAGCTGCTTTCAGAAAAACCTCAGGTCCGGTGACAGCACTGCCGATGTTGAAAACCATTCCGCCTTTAGAAAGCTTTTCTATCTCATGGGTATAAATAAGGAAATCCCTGCCTGAGCAACCTCCCTTGGCTTGCCCATCAAAGGAAACGTGTTGATCAGTGACATCCATTCCCATACCGGCATGGATAGTAAATGGAATCTTTTTTCTATAACATGTGGCCAATACACTTTTATCAGGGTGTAAAAAGCAATCAGGAGCACCTTCTCTGTAAACGATCTTGAGCACTTCATTTCGAAAGTCTTCTTCCATGATCATTTTACCTAGCGACTCACCAAGACCCAAGTTGTAGGAGTTCCCCAATTGTACGGCTGTATTGATGTAGGCAAATTCATAAGCCATTCCAAACTGTCCTTTTTCTAAGGCTTGCGGCACATATTCACTCGTCTGACCAATCATTCCTAGCTCAAAATCATGGATGGAAGTAGCCATATTTCCTGCAAGGCAACTGACCAAATCCTTCTCGACCAAATCTCCCAAAAGTAGACCTAGTCCGTTTTTGATCAGGTGTGCGCCAGTAAAAATGATAATCGGCAATGAACTGTTTTTATGCCTTAACATTTCTTTGGCAAGCATCTGAAGGTTTTCATGCACCTCATCAGGCAGGTCAAATTCCATGGAAGAAACATCTTCCGGTGTCACCAAGTCATTCAGTTGTACTTTATTTTCCCGTTCACTTATAGGATAGGTTTGTATTTGTGCAGCATCAAAAATTTTATATCTTCCTTTATACTCCATTAGTTTGATTGTGTATTTTTTGGGTTAAAAAAATGAAGAAATCAGTAGTTCATTTGACTTCTAAGTATACATATAAGCCATTCAAAAAGGCCACGCAAAAATAAAAAAATTAAACTCGTAACCTCTCATTTAGGCAAAAAATGTGTTCATGGAAATTGAACCTCTTTTTGGTTCTAAAATTATATTTTCAGACCTAAGGCTATAAGTACAGCATAATTTTATAAAACTTATTTTTATGCAAAATATATGTAATTCACTAATTTTAGCCATCCAGTATTTTTATGCAAACTTACTTTCAAATATGAATTTTTTAAAAATCATCAAAATCCCATACTTTCTTATCTCTGCTCTAGTATTGTCTCAATGCACGCAGGAAAATAGCAAACTAGCCCCTGAATCCCCTATAGAAATCTTAGGGCCTTATGTACAAAGAATGTCTGATGAGCAGGTCACAATTTGTTGGTCTACCATTGAAGGAGAAACTAATATTGGCATTTCGGATAGCACCCTCAAAACTGTAAAACAGGTCACCAACCATGAATCAATTATCACGGGGTTGGAAGCAAATACAAAATACAGTTACGATATTTTGAATGATGGAACCGCAAAAGGTAAAGGCACCTTTACGACATTTCCGAAAGAAATTGAACCTTTTCACTTTGCGGTAATAGGCGACACGCGTACCCGCCATGATGTCCACCAAAAAATAGTAAACAAGATAATTGCTGAAGATCCATTATTTGTAGTGAATACTGGCGACATGGTAAGCAATGGCAACACTATGAATGATTGGGAGCATTTTTTCAGCATCAATGACCAGCTAATGCGCAACGTGCCATACTATACAGTGTTGGGAAATCACGAGCAAGATTCAGAAAATTATTATAATTTTTTTGCCACGCCTGGAAAAGAAGCCTACTATTTTATCACGGTGGGTGATGCTTTGTTCATAATGATGGATATGGAAGGGCCACATTATGAACCACCAGCATATATGGATAGTGAAGCCAGGGATACATTTTGGGCTAATATCAGCATAGAATATATGAAAGAAGAAAAAAGGTGGCTAGAGAATCTATTGACTTTGAACAGTGATGCCGGATTCATCTTTGTCTTTTTCCATCCTACATTCTACAGTATCAAATCAACCCGTGTGGCAGAGGCTAAAGAGAGAAGGGCTTTTTGGGGAGATATTTTTGAACGGCATGGGGTCAACGCTGTCTTTAGTGGACATGATCATTACTATCATCATGCTGAGAATGGCGGCACTCATTATATAACAACTGCAGGCGGAGGAGCTCCATTGTACGATACTGACGCACCTCAACCCGAATCAGTGAAGTATAAAAAAATCGAGCATTTTATGAAGGTTGATGTGGGGTTGGAAACAGCTAAAATGACAGCTATTGATATCAACAATGAGACCATTGAAGAAATAATAACTCCAAGAAGAAAATAGAAAATATCCATATGAAATACCTATCAGTTTTATTCCTTTCGCTATGCTGCATGTTCTCGTTATTTGCGCAAAAACCATTGCCAATCCTTGGAATCTGCGCGCATCGCGGAGCTATGGACACCCATCCGGAAAATACCATCGAGGCTTTTAAGGAAGCCGTACGCCTTCATGTTCAGATGATTGAGCTAGACGTACGCCTGACAAAGGACAAAAAGCTTGTCGTTATCCATGACGAAACCGTGGACAGAACAACTGATGGAACAGGCAAAATCCAAGACCTCACTTGGAAACAAGTCAAAAAACTGGATGCCGGAAGCTGGAAATCTCCGACATTCAAAAATGCACGCATCCCAACAGTCACAGAAGCACTTGCCGTAATACCTGATGATATTTGGTTAAATGTTCATTTGAAAGGAGATGAGGAACTCGGCATGCGAGTAGCCGAAGTCATCATGAAAAAGAACAGGCAGCGCCAGGCTTTTCTTGCTTGTGGAGAAAAAGCAGCTAAAGGAGCAAAAAAAGTAAGCAATGATATTTTGATCTGCAACATGGAACGACAAACCAAAACGGAAGATTATGTGACGCAAACCATCGAAAACGGAAATGAATTTATTCAACTTTACAAAGTCCCGGTTAATTCTGAAATCATTAATTATACCAAGCCCCTGAAAGCCAACAACGTGAAAATAAATTACTGTTGCACGGACAATCCTGAGGAGATAAATAGCTTATTTGAATACGGCGTTGATTTTGTTTTGGTGAACAAGTCCGGTCAGGCCTTGAAGGCTGTAGAGATGCCAAAAAGCCACTAAAATCCATGAATCCCCAACCATTTATGTGACGAAATAATTATGCAAATATTAAAAAATCTATATCAGGTCGGTGGTGATTTGAACGGTATTACCTTCGATCAGCAAGGCGCGCTTTGGAATGATGGCAACTCTTATATTCTGAAAACTCCGGAAGGTTTGATCATGTTTGATTGTGGGTGTGGCGACACATTGGATCAGATCTTTGAAAACATGGAATATTGGGGGCTTTCGCATGACGATATAAAATATTGTCTGCTTACCCATCCACACTTCGATCATGCAGGCGGGGCACATTTATTAAAAAACCGAGGTGTAAAACTCATCGCAATCCATGAAACTGCCGATGCTGTATCGACAGGAGATGAGCGTTGCTGTGGGTATTTATACCATAAAAAATTTCAAAAGGTAGTCGTCGACCAGATCGTGACAGACGGAGAACAACTAGAATTACTTGGTGTTAAGTTATTGGTCAGCCACTTCCCGGGGCATTCCATGGGTTGTACAGCCTTTTTCTTCCAACATGAGCAGAGGAGGGTCATTGTGAGCGGAGATGTTATCGGTACGCTGCTCGCAGGCGATTTCGGCTGGAGAGGATCTATTGATTTCAATAAAGAGACATATATCGAATCGCTCAAAAAATTCGCTAATGTGGAAACGGACATCATGCTGCCCGGCCATGGCATGATATATTTCCACAACCCTCAGTGGCGGGTCGAAGAAGCTCTGAACAGTGCCTTGATGGAATGGAGATAAAGCTTCAAGAATGAAATACCGCCTAAAATGGATGTATTGAATTCGCAATTTCCAAACTATTTACCTCTTAAAAGCTAAAATACAAGATAACCTTTCATGGATTTTTCAACCATTGTCATCTGCCATTTAAGGGTCTGATGTAGGTTGATTACATTTACATACAACCCATTCCTTTATTTATGAGATTGTTAGTATTACTTCCGTTCGTTTTCTTTTTGTCCTGCAAGACTGCCTATGTAAACCTTAGCGTGCTTGAGCCCTCCGTCGTGCAAATACCCGAGGACATTCAAAATATTGGAATAATTAACCGTACGATGCCATCACAGAACAATAAGGTGGCAGACAACATAGATAAGGTTTTTTCTATCGAAGGTGCCAAACTCGATGAAGATGGTGCACTCACCTGTTTAGAAGGTCTGGAAAGGGAACTTTCTAAAAACGAACGGTTTAGAAATATCACCACCATAGAAGCCAGCAACTTAAAATCACCTGGCAGTGGAATATTCCCGGCACAGATATCGTGGGACGAGATTGATGAAATTTGCCAAGCCAATGATTTAGATGGTCTTTTTGTATTGGAAGTGTATGACACTGACTCCAAGATTAATTACCAAGCCAACCCAGTGCAAATGACCACACCTTTTGGAACAGTACCTGGTATAGAACACGTTGCTTCTCTCCAGACCAACATTAAAACCGGATGGGGAATATACGATCCTGCCGGCAAAATGGTACTCGACCAATTTCGATTTGACGATGGTGTGCATCTAACCGGAAGAGGAATTAATCCTATTAAGGC
>JAUHYU010000140.1 GCA_030426345.1 Bacteroidia bacterium | reverse complement strand
CATGGAATTTGGCCAATCTGCAGAGGAAAATCTGAAGCGCGAATTCCTAGAAGAAACCGGTCTCAAAATTTCAATCCAAAGATTTCTCTGTATTAACGAATTTCTACAACCTCCTCTACATGCAATTGAACTTTTTTTTGAAGTAAAAAAAATAGGCGGGACATTGAAAACCGGTATTGATCCAGAGATGGGAAAAGAAGATCAGATCATTCAAAATGTCTGTTTCATGGATTTTGAAAAGCTTTTGGGTTTGCATCCAGACCACAAGCATCAAATCCTTTCTCAGATAGGAAAATCAAGCGATATCGACAAGTTACGTGGATTTTACCCCAATATTTCTTAACTTAAACTGTTATGCAAAAGACGGTAGTTGATGATCGTATTAGCCAACTAAAATAGCACCGAGCCAATTGTTAAAAAAAATTAAATCCCTTGCATGAAATAGCTACCCATTAATTGTAATTTAAGGTATAAAATAATTATTATTGCAAAAAAACATTTTCTATAATGGTCATAACTAGAGTACTTTCTATCTTTTTCTTTGTCGTAGCAATTGGGCTGGCGGTAGTTTTGGTTAATAATATCAAATCCAAAATTGATGCGGATGCACGAATTGAAAATCAGGAACAACTGGTAATCAATAAATTAAAGATGATCCGTGATGCTGAGGTGGCATATTATACCTCCCACGGCAAATACACAGGTGATTTCGATACGTTAATCAGTTATATTGATACAGGCAGTATCTACATTACTCAGAAAACTGAAGAAATAGAAATGCTGTCGTATGGCCGCGAAAAGAGTATAATCCATATTGATACTATTGGAAAAGTATCTGTTAAGGATTCTGTTTTTGTAGTGCGAGAGCCTTTGCTGAATTTGGCTGCAGGTACTATTCAAGAATTGAGTTTAAAACAAGGGGGAACCATCAAAAGAGGTGAAGTGATAGCTGTTACGATGAGTAACACAGGCAAAGCAGTAAAGCTAAAAGCTCCGTATGATGCAACCGTCGAAAAGGTAATTGTGAAAGAAGGCCAACAAGTAGAAGCTAACCAACCCATCGCCAATTTGTCTTACAACAGAACGAACAACATAAAAGATTTAGCCACCCTCCCAGGAGTTGATGGAAATGCCAAATTTGAACTATATGCCGGTAAGGTTAGCAAAGGCAATGTGGTCGTAGATGTGTTTGAAGCCAAAGACACCAAGCCAGTAAACCCATTGAGGAGAAAAAATAAAAACGAGCATGCGTTGCGTGTAGGTTCTAGAACAGAAGTATCTATCGCAGGAAACTGGGAATAAATTTGAACCAGACAAGTCAAAAATCCTTTCGGTTATTAAAAAAAATCAAGGATCCCAAATTTGAAATTGATAGGCTGGAATATTACAGCCTATCGTTGTATATAGGGATGAAGGATTTTCAAATCCTGATAATTGATTCGGAACTAAACCAAGCTGTCCTTCTTGAAGATTACGTATTTGACCCGAATCTTAAGGATTCTGAAAAATCAGCTGTAATCAAATTTATTTTTGATGATCACCACTTGTTATTGGCAAATTTTTGGAAAACCATCAATGTCATCATTAAGAACCGAATATTTTCATTTGTTCCTAAAGTGCATTTTTGCGAAAATCAAGTCCAATCTTACCTAAATATAAATGCAGATTTTGACCCATCAAAAAATGAGGTGATGCTTATTCATCACAAAATATCGGATTTTGTGAGTGTGTTTGTAGTCCCGAAACGCCTTGTCAAATTGACAGCTAATATATACCCTGGTAAGGCTGTTAAATTCTTTCATCAAAGCAGCTTATTGATACATGGTGTGATTTCGAAAAATGAAATCGGTAAGAAAGATGTCGTACTTTATATTGACAGATTTGGCCTTCACATCGTTGTGGCAGAAGATAAAAAATTGATTTTTTATAATCAGTATTCCATTAGAAAATTTGATGATTATCTGAGGTATATCAAATTGGCTGCCAACGAACTTAACTTCAGCCTGGAGGAAGATGAGATTAGTTTATATGGATATTTGGGAAAAAACACACCTCATTTTGATGCGCTGAAAAAAACCATACAACAACTCACACTTGGTAATCGGCCAAAGAATATCTACTTTGGATATGTTTTCGACGAAATTCTAGACCATCAGTATTTTGATGTTTTTTCAACTGATAGGTTGGGGATATAATGCTCTAAAATCCATGAAATATGCATTTTTCAGGCAAAAGCATCTCCATATAGAATGTGTTGAATTAGTAAATTACCAAAATATGAAAGCATGAAAAAAACCGCCTTGTTTCCCGGTTCGTTTGATCCATTCACGAAAGGGCATGAAGATATTGTGCTTCGTGGACTGAATATTTTTGATGAAATCATCATCGCCATTGGACATAACTCCAAAAAGAAAAGATATTTTGATGTTGATAGAATGCAAGAGCAAATCAAAGGTTGCTTCTCCAATTATACCAATATAAAAATCGACACCTATGATGAACTAACCGCAACCTACGCAAACCGCCATGGGGCCGGATACCTTTTGAGAGGACTGCGCAATACCACAGATTTTGAATATGAAAACAGTATTGCAATGGTCAATAAGGATCTATACAATGGATTGGAGACAGTATTTTTAATTACATCCCCGCGCTTCGCATTTATTAGTTCTTCTATTATCAGAGAAGTCCATATTTACGGAGGAGATGTGAGTAAATACGTGCCCTACGAGCTTTAATCCATCAAATAATAATGTCGGAATACATCGCGAATTGATGGGTAGGTATTGTAAAATGCTTCCCTAAGTTCCTTTTCATTCATCCATACGGTTGCTTCAATATTCTCTTCAACCTGTGGTTTCATTTCTGAATCATCCAAACAATACATTTTATACCAATAAGTCTTCTTTAAGATTCTCTTCCCGTTTTGTTTATAGGTATGCCATGTATGGCATATTTTTTTCCCTAGCCTAACTTTTATGTTGCATTCCTCTTCCACTTCGCGTACTGCAGCTTCTTTAGGTTTTTCACCTTTATCTAGCTTACCTTTTGGCAAGTCCCATTTTTTTAGGCGCTGAATCATCAGCACTTCTCCACTTTTAAGGATAAGACCTCCAGCAGCCTTTATGATAGTATAGTCCTTTTTCAGATCCTTGACCACACCATCATAGTCTCCAACAGTAAATGTGATCTCATCCAGTTTTTTAACATTGTTTTGTTTTAAATAAACGAGAAATTTATCAATGATAGCTGAATTAGCGTCCCTAATCAGCACTTCACCAACCAACTGATCAAATTTCAGCTTTGTCAAGGCTCCCTGATAGATAGTATCATAATTGGAAGACTTAATAAACTCTTGGTCGGATAAGATAATGATCGGAATATCCTTAATGAATATTTTCATATTTTTTAAAAATTCATTGCAAGAAATAAAAATATTCGGGTTTAGAAATCATATTTTTTACTTTTGTGCAACATTAAAATAAAATAGCTTGATAATGGAAGACACTGCACATCTTGTTGCGAAAAAATTATTGGAGATAAATGCGATTAAATTAAATGTAGAAACGCCATTTACATGGGCTTCCGGTTGGAAATCGCCAATATATTGTGACAACAGGCTTTCATTGTCTTATCCGGATGTGAGGACTTACATCAAACAGCAATTGGCAAATACGATCAAGAAAAATTTTGGCGAAGTAGAAGCTATTGCCGGAGTTGCTACGGCAGGCATCCCTCAAGGAGCTCTTGTTGCAGATGTCCTGAACATCCCTTTCATTTATGTACGGTCAAAGCCAAAAGGACACGGCATGGAAAATATGATCGAAGGCAAAATCACCCAAGGACAAAAAATTGTGGTTATCGAAGATTTGATCTCAACAGGCGGAAGTTCACTGAAGGCAGTAGACGCCTTGAAAGCCAATGAGTTTTCCGTATTGGGCATGGTGTCAATATTCACTTATGGATTTGATTTAGCAGAAGAAAATTTCACCAAAGCCAATATAAAAGCATTATCCCTCAGCAGTTACAATGAACTTATTGATGAGGCACTCAAATTGAATTACATCACTCGGGAGCAAGTTTCTAATCTAAAAAAATGGAGAGAAGACCCTGCGAATTGGGGGTAAGAAATGAATTAGACAGTCAAGGCCACAAGCGTCGTTGTGATTCATTCGTTCAAAAAAGCTTGTCAATCCCCATGCCAAACAAGGCAAAATCATATTTCACGGGATCAGCGGCATCAAGTTGTTTTAGGTTTTTGGTCAGTTCTACCGCCATCTGCCAATCCACTTGTTTTCTTGAGATGAGTCCCAAATTCCGCGCAACTTTTTCTACGTGCACATCGCAAGGACAAATGAGCTGATTTGGCGAGATTCTTTGCCACAAACCAAAATCAACACCATGATTATCTTTTCGCACCATCCATCTTAGGTACATGTTGATCCGCTTGCAGGCTGATTTTTTCGCCGGACTGGCCACATGCTTACCAGTTCGCTGCGGAAAATTTTCATTTGAGATGAAAAGTCGATGAAAATTATTTAGTCCATTTTCTACATTTATTGCTCCTATATCCGGGACAAAAGCAGCTTCAAGTGAATCGTGATCTCCATAATAAGTTTTGAAAAAATGAATAAAATACAATAAATCTGTAGCATTAAATGTGCGGTGTTTAAACCGAAGTAATGACTTTAGGTCTTGCTCTGAATGGTTTTTGACATAATCAAAGGGTGAATTATCCATGAATTCCATCAGCTCCAAACTTTTATTGATGATGGTTTTTCGCTGTCCCCAAGCAAGTGTTGCCGCAAAAAATCCCGATATCTCGATGTCTTGCAACTTAGAAAATCGATGAGGGATAGAAACGGGATCATTTTCTACAAAAGCAGTATTATTGTACTTGCTATGGTTTGCTTCCAGCAAATCAAATAAATAATTAAAATCTCCCTTCGGCACTGCTATGGAATGTAGGAAAGTTCTACTGGAAATCTACTATCAACTGCACCCAATCGATCATAAGCCTTTTTGGAAAGTTTGAGAATCAATTTTGAATTGTCTCCTGTGGGCGGAATGGGTCCGACAATTCGCACAAATACGCTCTGCCCATTCATTTCATTCTTAACCTGCATAATGGTGCCAACCGGAGCATCACGATGTAGTGCAAGATATTTTTTGGTGTCAGATGTATTTTCAATCACCTCAGCAAACCCTTTCTGAATTACCTTTTCTACCGGATCTTCCGAAATATCACTGTTGGCCTTTTCATGGATTTCAGGGGCTTTTTTGGTGTTTTTCGGATACTCAGTAGGTGCAATTACCACAGGGGTGGTTTTCTTTATTTGAGAATTGGCATCGCTCGTCGCCGGCAGCATGGAGGAATTCTTATCTGGTTCTGTAGTTGATTTGGCAGGTTTTGCAGAGACAACCAACACTTGCCCTAAGTCCAATGAATTGGAAGTTAGGTGATTCCATTCCTTCAGCTGGTTCGTGGTGACGCCATACATTCTTGAAATGGAATATAAGGTTTGAGATTGCTCCACCTTATGTATTTTCCGGTTTGCAGTAGATGGCTCAACATTTGACTCCTTTGTGCCTACGCTTTCATTTTCTATCAATAATTTTTGACCAACTGATAAACTGTTGTCAGCAATATGGTTCCACTTTTTCAGGTCGTCAACTGATACACCATATTGTTGAGAAATAGAAAATAAAGTTTCAGATGGGCTTACAATATGTACCTTGCCATTGCTAGGATTTAGCTTTTCCGCAATTGGAATCAAAATCTTTTGTCCAACACTGAGGCTAACAACCGATTCGGTATTTGCAGATTTGATTGATTGCACATCAATTCTATACTTTCTTGATAGTGCAAAAAGGGTCTCACCTGCCTCCACCTCATGGAGAATAAACCGTTTGCCCCCTTCCGTCGTCACACCTAAAGAATCCAAGAAAGATGCCCCGAAGGCGATTCCCACACCACACAAACAAAAAGTTAAAGAAAGAAAAAGGATTATTTTTTTCATAAATGAATACACAACAAATTTATTCTCACCAAGTCAAAACCTATACGAGGGAATTTGCGACTTATTACTTTGACGAGCAAAAATAAAAAAAATTAAGCTTGAATTGATTATTTGTCAAGGTACATTTTAAATTTGAGTTCATGGATTTAGAAGGCTTTTTTTGGGTAATCCATCGAAATCAACCTTCCAAGCCCTTTGCCAACTTGCCCCCAGACCGCAACATCAAAATTGATTTCTGCCACTCCACAAGTTGGAATATTATAGATTTCCGAATCAGTTAAATAGTTAACAAAATCTGTGAATCCGGGATTGTGACCAAAGATGATGAGCGTCATCACTTCATTTCGAGTAGATTGAATACATGCCATTATATCTGGAATAGAGGCGTGATAAAGCTGCGGGTCTTCTGAAATCTTACTTTTCGAATATGATAATTCATCTGCTACAATTTTGGCAGTGTGGGCAGCTCGCGTGGCTGTGGATGTAACTATCAGATCGGCTTTAAGATTTTTTCTTGCAAGCCGCCTGCCCATCTCAGGAGCATTTTTTAATCCCCTTTTATTCAAGGGTCTGTCGTGGTCGTCCAATTCTGGAAAATCCCAACTCGACTTTGCATGCCTAACTACGAATAGCCTTTTCATATATAGTATTTTAACCCCTCCAAATACCGTATTGATTTATTACCAAAGTAAATTTAAACTATTGCTTATTATTGATATCCAAATGACAACAAATTTGTCACATGGCCGTCATAGCACATATCAATATTTGCTAATATAATTTATTGTCCATAAGATTGTGTATAATTTATAATGATGAGAAAAAACATAGTAATCTTCAGCATTGCCATTACTGCCCTTGTTTTTGCAGGTATGATAACATTGAAAAAGCAAGGTAATTCCATGAAAACTGTGGAAGGAGAAACTGTAGTCGAACATAAAACGGCGAATGATGCAAAACTGCAAAAACTCACCAAAGAAGAATTTAAGGAGAAAGTTTTCGATTTTGAGAACAATAAAGAATGGAAATTTGAAGGCGACATACCTTGCCTGATTGACTTTTATGCAGATTGGTGCGGCCCATGCAAAATGGTTCATCCAATTCTTGTAGAGCTCTCTAAGGAATATGAAGGGAAAATAAATATATATCAGATCGACACGGATGTAGAGCAAGAATTGGCAGCAGCATTCGGAATCAGAAGTATTCCATCCTTACTCTTTTGCCCTGCAGAAGGAGAACCACAAATGGCTCAAGGTGCTTTGCCAAAAGCCTCAATAAAAAAAGGCATTGATGACTTATTATTGAAAGAGTCAAAATAAAGGCGAAACTATCTACAAGGGCTAAAACTATAACATCACAAAAAAACCTATCGCTGTTGCGATAGGTTTTTTTGTATCATACGGCTTCAGATTAATGGTCTTGCTAAAGATTAGTTGATTTTTATTCATATAATTGCACTTATCTAAAACTAAATTTTATGAAAATGAAAAAAATTTACTTTACCCTACTTTGCTGCTTTTTTGCAGCCTCGACTTATGCTCAAAATAGCTATATGGAGATCGTTAGATCAACCCTCAAAACAGAAAAAAAAGCACTGATTGCCGAAGTGATGCAATTGTCTGATGCTGAAAGCACCGGGTTTTGGGAGGTTTACAATGAGTACGAACAAAAACAGTATACACTTAATACAGATTTTTATAATGTCGTAATGGACTTTGCGGATAATTATGAAAATATGAGCGATGAAAAAGCTATTGAATTAATGAATAAAGTAAACAAATTTGATTTCGCGACTTCAAAGCTGGATAAAATTTACCTAAAAAAGATGCTTAAGGTAGTATCTCCGCAAAAGGCGTTGCGATTTTTCCAAGCGTCTAGGAAGATTCAAACCTTGATTAATGCAGAATTGGCAGCTGAGGTCCCGCTGCTCGAAACAATCGACTAGAAACCATTAACATACTCAAAAAGCCCGGCATCAAACTGGGCTTTTTAATTTTACCCTCCACCGTTTTTGTAGAACCTACCATTTTTAGGTTTTCTTCGATCGGTTAAAACCCAAGAATCAAATCTGTTTTTTTCTCATTAAACCTC
>JAUHYU010000033.1 GCA_030426345.1 Bacteroidia bacterium | reverse complement strand
CCATTTCATCAGCCATAAATGCAGCTGTCAGCTTTAAAAAATTTGCTTTATGATCACTGTTGGTGAAATCTCCCTCAATAATCTGAATGTTTCTGTCTGTAGTCATTTGTCTAAGTAAAAAATTAACGGACTGTTTACGGTGTATTTTTTCTTGAATACTTATTTATATTAATATCGTATTTCGCAATTCGGGTTTCCAGCTGTCTGGCCGTGAGGCCAAGATAGTCGGCGGCCAAGCCAATATCTCCTTTAGACAATTTTAGGTTGTCTTGTATCAGCTCCTTTTCTACTTTGGCCAAAACTGATTGTAGTGGGCTTCTTTCCGGAGAACCGGCAGCCTCAGGTGTTTGTAGTGTTGGCGGAAGGTGAAATCCATAGATCACTCCGGTATTTGCCAAGATACATGCCCGCTCTATGCACTTTTCTAATTCTCGCACATTGCCCGGCCAATGATAGCTCATGATCATATCGATGGCGGAAGTGCTGATTCTTTTTACTTCCAAGCCATGTTTTTTATTGAACTGATCAATAAAATGATCTATCAGTTGAGGGATGTCACTTTTCCTTTCATGCAAAGGAGGGATGTAAATCGGGAAAGCATTGAGATGATAATATAATTCCGGGGTTATCTTGCCTTCCTCCAAAAGCCGTTCGATATTTTTACCTGCCGAAGCAAGTAGCCGGACATCGGCAGCAATTTTTTTCTTGCTGCCAACACGTTGCATTTTGCCATGCTCCAGCAAATGCCATATTTTTCCTTGCAGCTTTGGGGAAATATCTGACAAATCGCTCAGAAAAACGCTGCCACCATCGGCGCGCTCAAAAATCCCCTTGGTGATTTTCTCATTTCCATCTTTATCTGTAGCTATCTGCCCAAACAATTCAAGTTCCAGCGTATCTTCCGAAAGCCCGGAACAGATAACTTCTTTAATTTTATTATTTGCACGCTTGCTATTGAAATGAATGGATTTGGCCACCAATTCTTTGCCTACACCACTTTCTCCTGCAATCAACACATTGGCATTGGTAGGGGCTACTTTAGAAATGAGATTGTACACCACCTGCATGGCAGGGCCATTTCCAATGAGGGTAGCCGGATTAAATTTCATCTGCAACTCCTCATGCAGCCGTTTATTCTCTTCCTTCAGCCGCTCTAATTCTTCCAATTCATCCTGTCTCAACTTGAGGGCCTGAGCAATCATGCTTCCGATAATCGTGATCAATCGGATATCTTCTTCAAAAGTGAAGTTGTTGTTGAAAATGCGATCGACACTCAAGGTGCCAATTACCTCTTTATCATGCTTGATGGGAACACAAAAAAAGGAGACATCTTCCTTGTTGATTTTATTTCGTGCTTTGGTTCGATCAAGAAATTGTGGTTCATCAGATATTCGTGGAATATAAACCGACATGCCCGATTTTATGACTTTGCCTATGATTCCTTCCCCGACTTTATATTTTCCTCTGGCAATCTCTTCCCTCGATAGTCCATATGCTTCCTCAATTTTTATCTCTGAAGTTCCTTTGTTTAGCAAAGTGATGGTGCCCCGCTCCATGCCAATGTATTTTGCCATCATTTCCAGGATATGGTGGAGCACATCCTTGATGTTTTTGCTTTTATTCAGCGATATGCTGATGTCGAAGAGTAACGTAAGCTCCTTTAGTTCATTTTTTACTTCCATAATTGGTTAATGGCAATTGAATAACATGGAGTTTGACAGGCTTGGAAGTACACCCAAGAACAAATTATATCGGAAAGTGATAGATTCGTTTGTCAGTAACAAATATCAGTTTTTATTTCAAATTATTCAATGAAATTGTAATATTCTTATGAATTGCTATGTGTGTTTTGCCTTCTTGATGTGAAAATCAAAATGGGATTGGAGAGAACTTTCTTTTTCGAGCTGTTTTTGGCCATTCAGAATAAAATGATCAGAAATGCGCTTAATAATTTGGGCTAAAATGCTTCATTAAAGCTGATGTACAACGCCGAAGTATCATTGCCAATACCAAAATCTATACGTGCGTTCATTCTTTTCTGTACTTCGAACCGCAAGCCGACTCCGGCGTTGGGCAGCCAGTGATCTAATTCCGTGAAATTATTGCCAACAGAACCGGTTGCCAGCCATGATACAAAACCAAATCGAGACATCATACTGCCATCTTTTCTCGGTGTTTTCCGCATCAGCATGTGGCGGTATTCCAATATTCCCAATATCATATTTTTGTCCCTGTATCTACCCCAAAGGTATCCTCTCAGGTCAAACGGTGTCCCTAATTGTGACATTTCCGTCCAGGGCACTTCGTCGTTACCGATGCGTGACTTTATCTGCCAAGCAAGTGTTCTCCCGGGTCTGGTAATTTGTTTGTATTGTCTATAATCAGCAACAAATATTTGGTAGGTGGGTTTTTCAAAACCTTTTGACTTATACAAGTTGGAGCTGACTTCGATAAAAAGCCCTTCATATGCATTGATGGTCAGGTCTCTTGAGTCGTATTGAAATAGCAATCCAATCGACCAGTTTTGGATGAGTGCTCCGTACAGATTAACATTTTCGTCATCTTCCATCATCTCGTTGAGGTCAGTTGCTTTGGTCTGATTGAAGTCAAACAAGAGCCCACCAAAGAAATTCTTTTTAAACTGATGTATGAACTTCAGATTTACCATCCACCAGTTCCTATGGTACTTAGTCGTGGAGTCTGATTCGGAAGGGCTGCTTGCAGCATCATAACCAATCCCCCAATAGTTATCGGGCATATCTTTCATCCATAAATCTCCCATTATTCTATTTTTGTCATTTTTAAAAAACAGGGATGGTCTGATGTTAAAAAGTGCGGACCCGTTGGTACTGAAACCAAAGGAAAATGGAATAGAAGATGGTTGAACAAATTTATTCTGTTTATCCAGTTTGAAAGAAACCAGTCCTCCACCCATTAGCATAAAACCAACCTCGGGAGAAACCGATGGCGCAATAAATGGAGTTATTCGGATTTTGGTAAGGTTCATTTCTCCGACTACGGAAGAATCCTTTTTATGGATATAAGGCAGTTTTTCGTCTTCTTCTTTTTGGGCAAACGCCCAATGGTTCACAAATAATAGTCCACCAAGCAGCAAGATTAATTTGTACCTTCCTTGGCTTTTTATATTTGGTTCAAACATATTTCCAGATATCGTGAGTAAGGAGCGAAGTTGCCTTTGAGAATGTTAACGCTTTTTTGGGTTGAATGATCTTCGCCGTCCCCCTTGATGATGCCCTCCTCCTTTGCCTCTCGATTGTTGACTAGGCTGTGGGGCTTCTTGAGTACCATCATCAGGATATGGATGATCTTCTACAACCGGGATTTGCTGATGGATTAGTTTCTGAATATCCTTGAGATATGCTTTTTCCTCTGTATCGCAAAAAGACACGGCCAATCCACTTGCATTGGCACGGCCGGTACGGCCAATCCTGTGTACATATGTTTCGGGAACATTTGGCAAGTCGTAGTTGATCACGTAAGCAAGTTCATCAACATCGATGCCCCTAGCAGCAATATCGGTAGCTACCAACACATTAGTTTTCCCACTTTTAAAATTGCCCAATGCCCTTTGCCGCGCCCCTTGCGATTTATTGCCATGGATGGCTTCGGCCTTAATGTCCTTTTTGTTAAGGATTTTTACAATCTTATCAGCTCCGTGCTTGGTTCGGGAAAATACCAACGTAGAGTCAGTATCATTATTTTCAAGTAAGTGTACCAACAATTTTGATTTCGATCTTTTAGATACGAAATATAAAGATTGTTCTACTTTTTCTGCAGTCGCCTGTTCTGGTTTTACAGTCACTTTCTCTGGATCCCCAAGGATGTTTCCTGATAAATCAAGGATTTCCTTTGGCATAGTGGCTGAGAAAAAGAGTGACTGCCGCTGGCTTGGCAATTTGGCGATGACCTTGCGAATATCATGGATAAAGCCCATGTCCAGCATGTGATCCGCCTCATCAAGCACGAAATATTCTATATCTCTTAGCGAAATAAATCCCTGATTCATCAAGTCGAGTAATCTACCCGGCGTGGCGACTAACACATCTACGCCATGTCTGAGGGCTTGTGTTTGAGCAAATTGTTTTACACCACCAAAAATGACCGTGTTTTTGATGCCAGTGTATTTGCCGTAGGCAGTAAAACTATCTGCTATCTGGATGGCGAGTTCCCTAGTTGGGGTGATTATTAATGCCCTGATTTTTCGTTGACCATTGTGTTTTTGTTTATCCAAATACAGGTGCTGTAGAATAGGAATAGCAAAAGCTGCTGTTTTTCCAGTGCCAGTTTGGGCGCAGCCCAACAAGTCTTTTCCTCTTAGTAAAATTGGAATGGACTGCTGCTGGATGGGAGTAGGGTGCGTATATCCTTCTGCTTCGAGGGCTTTGAGGATGGGGTCAATAAGGAATAAATCTTTGAACGTCATGTATTTTTATTAAAGTCCGCAAAGGTAGGGGAATTGTTTGGATAATTCTTATTTTGAATATAAAGTGTAAAGGCTCGGCCAAATCCTGAGGTGAGATATTGGTTTCCCGTCTCATGGATTTTCAAGGGTTTTTAACACCAAAAAGCCCCATGAATCCATGAGGCTTTTGTACTTCAATGCCTGAATCTACTGAATGGCAAACGCACTATCTTCAATGCCGGTATTCACTTCCATGCTTTTCGTAGTAGCGTCAAGTTTCATAGGCCCCATCGGCAAGGACATGGCAGATGGAAATTTCACACCTTCTACCTCTTTGTAATCTTTCAAATCGGTATTTTGTACGACCTCGCCCTGTGGGCTTTGTACTGTTGTGCTGTTTCTCACTTTTAATCCAGTTTCGATATCGTAATAATATGTTGTTGTGCTACCGGATGGCATAACGATCTCTACAGCATAAGCATTTTTTCCATCAATGGATTCTATGCCCTTTAGTTTTGAGGGAAGGCCAAGGTCTTTGACGGCGATCTCCGCAACGATAGCAGACTCAAAAGCTAGGTCTTTTTTAAGTTCGTCATCTACTGGAACGGACTGGCCCATCTGCTGGATACTGGCATCGGTTCCATTATAAATAGAGGTCATGGCAGCCATTCCACCCATCGTTATCTCAGTTTTTGACATGTTTGGGGCCTTTTTTGTTATGGATATTTCCAATTCGCGCCCCTGCATTTCTGTACTCATTATGGATTTTACATCCTTTATCGCTCTTACTTTATCTTCTCCCCCGATAGCGGCCAAATAGTTATCGATGACTTTGGCTGCAGTGAGTCCATCAGGAATACTTGCTTTCTCAGGAACATACGAATCTCCATAAATGTCATAGTAAGTTACTGGGCCAAACTGATTTAAAGTGCTGGCGATTTCACTTCCTTTTCCTACTACAATAATATTGGCATTATCCGGTTTGATGTATTTTTTGGCCATTTCTTGAATGTCATTTAAGGTGACGGCATCTAGTCTTTTCAAATAATCAGAGTAATAATCTTCTGGAAGATTGTAGCGGGCGACGTTCAACGCAAAGTTGGCAATGGTTTGAGGGCTTTCGAGAGATCTGGCAAAACTACCTGTGATGTACGCCTTGGCTGAGGCTAGCTCCTTCTCGGTTGCTTTTTCATCAACGATTCTATGCAATTCATAGAGCATCTGGTAAATGGCGCTATCTGTCACGTCGTTGCGAACACTTGTGGCAGCATTAAACCTGCCCACGATCATGTCGCTGGAAATGCTAGACCCCGCACCATAAGTATAGGCATGTTGTTCACGAAGGTTTTGGTTAAGCCTTGCGGAAAATCCGGAGCCAAGTATGGTATTCATCAAATTGGCTTTAACGACATCAGGATCGCCTTTTTTAAGATTTATTGGATAGGCCACCCGGATTTCTGACTGCACGGAATTGGATCGATCTACTAAAGCAACTGAGGTTTCTGCTGGGGCTGCCACAGCCTCGAATTTTGGAAGGTCAAGGGGAATGCTTTCCCATTGACCAAAATACTTTTTCACTAATTTTTTGGCGTCCTTCACTTTGATGTCACCCACAATCGCTAAATAGGCAATATTGGGAGTGAAATATTGATGATAAAAAGTTTTGCAATCATCGAGGGTGATATTGTTTACAGTTTCTTCAGTAGTCAATTCCCCGTAAGGATGCTCTTTTCCATAAAGAATTACATTTCTCACATTTGTGGCTATGGCACCCGGCTCATCTTTTTGGGAGGCCAGACCTGATAAGGTTTGCTTTTTCAGTTTCTCTAATTCCTCTTCTGGAAATGATGGATTGTAAAGCACATCTGTCATCAAGTCTAACAAAGCTCCTTGATGTTTGGTGAGCGATGAAGCGTAGATGCCGCTAGCAGAAGTATTGAGTGTTGCGCCGATAAAGTCAACCTCTTCGTCTATTTGGGATTTGGATTTTGTGGTAGTGCCTGTGCGCAATAGGTCGCCAGCCATAGAGGCAAATCCGGCCTTGTGACCTTCCTTGATGGCTTCAAAATTCAATACCAAATTGAAAGCAACCTTGGGTAATTTATGGTTTTCTACCACAATCACTTTCAACCCATTTTTCAATTCAAACTGTTCAGGGGTTCCAATCTGAATTTCCGGAGCCGGGCCGGGAGTTGGAACTTTCGTCCTGTCAATTTGGGCCTTCGCCTGAAAGCACATGGCAGCCAAGAATAATATTATATATATGCGTTTCATAGTCTTCAGATTAATTGGTTTCCTTTTCTTTTGGCAAATAATATAGCACCACCCTGTTTTCCTTGGTCAAATACTTATTAGCGGCTGCCATCAGGTCTTCTCTTGTTACTTTCATATAGCGATCAATTTCTGTATTGATTAGGTTGGTGTCGTCGAAATAAACATGATAATCAGCCAGACTCTCAGCAATACCTACTACGGTGGAGTTGGCAGAGATAAAATCATTTTCTATCTGATTGCGCACTTTTTGAAATTCACGTTCGGAAATCAAATTCTCTTTAACTTTTTCAACTTCGGCATCCATGGATTTTTCAAGGTCTTCAGCTTCTATTCCCATGTTGGCAATGCCGATGGTGATGAACAACCCCGGATCCTCGCCTGAATACGGTATAGCAGCTACCTGTACTGCCTTTTGCTCTTTGTCCACTATTTCTTTATAAAACCTAGAGCTCTGTCCTGTAGAAAGTAATGTGGTGAGCATATCGATGGCATAATAATCATCCGTTCCTTGAGCCGGCATATGGTATGCTTGGAAGACTCCCGGAAGCTGGATATTGTCATAGATTGTTGCTCTGACTTCTTTGGTTTGTTGAGGTTCTACCTCAGTTGGTCTAGGCACTTCTTCCTTGCCTTTTGGTATGTCGGCAAAATAGAGGTTGACCAATTTTTTGGTCTCTTCAATGTCAATGTCTCCGGCTATGCTCAGCGTCGCATTTTGTGGAACATAAAAAGTGTGGTAAAAATCCATGAATTCATCTAGCGAAGCACGGTTCAGATGTTCCAACGAGCCGATCGTCGTCCATTTGTAAGGATGTACGGTATAGGCTTTGTTCAGCATTTCGGGAAGAAGAGAGCCATAAGGTTGGTTGTCGTATCGCTGTCTTTTTTCTTCCTTGACTACTTCGCGTTGCGTTTCTACTCCTACTTCATCTATTTTGGCATGCATCAGTCGCTCCGATTCCAAATATAGCCCAAGTTCCAATTGGTTGGAAGGAAGGATTTCATAATAGAAAGTCCGGTCCATGGTTGTGTTGGCATTGTTCACTGCACCGGCAGCTGTGAGCAGTTTGTCAAACTGACCCCGCTTTATATTTTCAGATCCTTCGAATAGTAGGTGCTCAAAAAAGTGTGCAAAACCCGTGCGTTCGGGGTCTTCATTTTTGGATCCGACATGATAGAGGATGGATACAGCAACGATTGGTGTAGAATTGTCTTGGTGGAGGATGACGTGGAGTCCATTGTCAAGATCAAACTCCGTGAACTTGATATCATTATCAGCGGCTAAGCAGACACTCGTGGCCGACAGAAATATTAAGGCGTAAAGCAGTATTTTATGCATGAGCTATGAAATTGGTTATTTACCCGAATATAATAACGTTCGTGGGTATTGCGCTATGTTTTTTTATAAAATGCAATATCCGTTGATGAACAGTTAGTTTACGAATTGGAATGGCAACCAAAGTATGCTTAGGAAAATGGGATTCGAAGGATGGTTTTATGGAGGTCGAAAGCTAAAATGCGATTTGTTTTTGTTGGTTATGCGGGCAAAAAATATTTTTTCCGCAGCCAAAATGAAACTCGAACCAATAGAATTAGAGCGGGAACTTCAACCAACGGACCAATGACACTGGCAAATGCCTGCCCAGAATTTAGTCCGAATACTGCAATCGCGACTGCAATCGCTAATTCAAAATTATTTCCTGCTGCTGTGAAGGCTACGGATGCGGTCTTGTCATACGGAGTGCCAAGTGTTTTGGTTAAGAAAAAACTAATGAAAAACATTAAGACAAAGTATATAACCAATGGTAAAGCTATAATCAAAACATCCATTGGAATTTCTACGATCAATTCACCTTTAAGAGAGAACATTACCACTATTGTGAATAACAGTGCAACCAATGTTAAAGGTGAAATAGCTGGGATAAATTTTATACTGTACCACTCTTCACCTTTGAATTTTATCAGAATCAACCGACTCAAAATACCCAACGCAAATGGAATGCCCAGATAGATGGCGACACTTTCTGCAATCGTTCTTATCGAAATGTCAACAATGGCACCGTCAAACCCGAAATATGGAGGAAGGATTGTAACGAAAACCCATGCGTAAAAACTGTATGCAAAGACTTGAAAAATACTGTTTAAGGCTACTAAGCCCGCACCGTATTCGCTATTGCCGTCTGCAAGATCATTCCATACCAAAACCATAGCTATGCATCTGGCCAAACCAATTAATATTAGACCGACCATATATTCGGGATAATCCCGCAGGAAAGTAATTGCCAAAAAGAACATTAATACGGGACCAATTACCCAGTTGAGAATAAGTGATACCGAAAGGATTTTTGTATTTTGAAATACCCTTGGCAAAAGAGTGTAATTCACTTTTGCTAAGGGGGGGTACATCATTAAAATTAGCCCAAGCGCTATAGGGATGTTGGTCGCACCTTTGCTAAGAGAATTTATCTTTTCAGGGAACGATGGAATAAAATAGCCCATTGAAACGCCTAAGACCATAGCAGAAAATATCCATATTGTGAGATATTTGTTTAGAAAGCTCAGTTTTTTAGTTGATGTCATGATTAAGGCTTGATTTCAGAGAATACATAGAATAATTCTGTTGCTATTTGCAAACTTCTTTCATCATATTTTTCAGCTTGTTGTGGTGTATTATCAAATATTTTTGGATCATCATAAGTTAATGGAATCCTGCTTTCAGCACCCATAATGTAAGGGCACCCTCCATCTGCCTGTGAACAAGTCATTATGGCAGCAAACCCTGACTTTGGGTTGAAGTCATTATCTAATTTCTTTGAAAATCCTATAATTGGATGTTTGTTGTCGGCGTATTTGATGCTATAGATTGGATTGTTGCCCTTTGAAATTATTTTTACTTGAAAACCGGAATTTTGCAAGGTTTCTGCGACAACTGGGAAAAGAGCGGTAGACTCAGTTCCTCCAGAATAACAGAAGACATTTTCTACGTAGAAGTAGGACGCCATAGTTTGAGCCCAAACTTGTGAAAAGTGGCTTCTACGAGAATTGTGCGTGCAAATAAAATTGAGACATATTTCCTGATGGTCATCTACCTTGGCTTGAATGAAATCAATTAATGGCCGAAGCACCTTTACGCGGTGTTGAGGGATAGAGTCAACTTTTAAGGTTGAAATTGTGTGTTCTATTCTTTGAGACACTGCTTTTTTTGTTTTCAATTTCTTTTGATTAGGGGGTTTCATTTCACTCCATTTTTTAGGATCAATGCAATAACAAACACTCTTTCCTTCTACAATGCCTTTAATTAGACCTAAGAGAACTCCTTTAAATGCTGTGAAATTGTTGGCTGTGCCAATCCAACTTCGTTCACTAATTCGCCGGAAACACAGGAATCAAGTTTAAAAAGGTTTTGCAAAATAGCCACTCTTGCAGGGTGACTTATAGCTTTAGCAAGCCATGCAATTTCATTTTTCAGACCTGTGAAAATTTCTGTTTTAGCCATTTCGATTTTTTTAATTAACATATTGCAATATTACGATAATATTTAGAATAATTAATTATTATCGGAGTGATTTTTCATGAAATGGCAAAAAATAAACCCCGAAGAGCGGGGTTTGAATTGGTGGATTATTTTGTTTATGTCAACTAGCAGTTCCAGCGGATTCAATAATCTTGGTTACCACATCCGGATCGAGCAGAGTGGAGGTATCACCAAAATTGTCTTTTTCGCCTGTAGCGATTTTTCGCAGAATTCTTCGCATGATTTTCCCAGAGCGTGTCTTAGGTAGTCCGGGAACTATTTGAATTAAATCCGGTTTGGCGATAGGACCAATGATTCGAGCTACCGTTACCCTGATTTCTTTTTTCAGGTTTTCTTCTGAACGGTCACTCATGTCACAAATTGCAAAGGCATAAATCCCCTGCCCTTTGATAGGATGTGGATAGCCAACCACTGCAGATTCCATGACTTTGGGATGCTCATTGATAGCATTTTCAACTTCTGCGGTTCCCATTCGATGGCCAGAAACGTTGATTACATCATCAACGCGCCCCAAGATTCGGTAATAACCGTCCTCGTCTCGCTTGACGCCATCTCCTGTAAAATACAACCCTTTGAACGTACTGAAGTATGTTTGCTGACAACGTTCGTGTTCGCCATAGATGGTCCGGAGCATAGAAGGCCATGGATATTTGATGCATAAATTACCTTCTACACTGTTCCCTTTTAATTCATTGCCTTCATTATCTACTATAATGGGCTGTACACCCGGTAGAGGCAATGTGGCATAAGCCGGCTTGGTTGGCGTTATTCCCGCCAACGGAGAAATCAAAATAGCGCCTGTTTCGGTTTGCCACCATGTATCTACAATTGGGCATCTACCCTTACCAATATGGTCGTGGTACCAGTGCCATGCCTCTTCGTTGATTGGTTCACCTACAGTCCCCAATACTTTTAGCGAATCTAGCTTGTATGGCAGCACAGGATCGATGCCATATGCAGCTAACGCACGAATCGCCGTCGGGGCCGTATAAAATTGATTGACTTTCAGTTTATCTATGATTTCCCAAAACCTGCCGGGGTGTGGATGTGTTGGCACTCCTTCGTACATCACGGTGGTAGCACCTGCCAGCAATGGGCCATAGACTATATATGAATGACCTGTGATCCAGCCTACATCGGCGGTGCACCAATATACGTCTTCATCATTATATTGAAATACATTTTTAAAGGTGTAATAGCAATTAACCATGTAGCCAGCGCATGTATGCACAATGCCTTTTGGCTTACCTGTAGATCCTGAAGTATAAAGGATAAACAACATGTCTTCAGAATCCATGGTTTCTGCTACATTTTCAGCGGAAACATCATCTATGGCATCGTGCCACCAAATGTCTCTACCGGGCTTCATGGTTACTGGTGTTTTTGTGCGCTCCAGAACAATTACTTTTTCTACGGTAGAGGTGCTTTCTAGTGCTTCATCCACGACCGCTTTTACAGGGATGGTTTTTGCTCCACGGAAATTTCCATCCGAAGTTAGCACCACAGTGGCAGTACAATCATTAATGCGGTCGGACAGGGAATTGGCAGAAAATCCAGCAAAAACGATCGAGTGAATTGCCCCGATCCTAGCGCAGGCCAACATAGCAATAGCAGCCTCAGGCACCATTGGCATATAAATAATTACTCGGTCGCCTTTACCTACGCCGTTGTTTTTTAAGGCATTGGCAAACTGGCAGGTCTTTTCATATAATTCTCTATAAGTGAGTGTGATGTTAGGTTCGCTAGGGTCATTGGGTTCCCAAATGATGGCCGGTTTGTCTTTTTTTGTATGTAAATAACGTTCAAAAATATTTTCGGTAATGTTGAGTTTGGCATTGGTAAACCATTTGATGCTGGGGGTGTCAAACTCCCATTCCACAACTTTATCCCATTTTTTTTGCCAATAAAAAGTCTCGGCTATTTGTGTCCAAAATGCTTCAGGATCAAGAACGCTTCGTTGATATTCATAAATATAACCGGCAAGTGTGTGAATTTTTCTAGCCATAGGTGCTTATCAATTTTATTTTTTCATAATATTTTAGGTCAATGCTAATTTCCTATATTGTGGATATCGCATTTTAAAAAGAATTGAAAGTTATAAATTTTTATTTAGAAAAGGGCTTTGGCGGGTCTTTTTTGCAAGTATTTTGGACAGTACATCTGTTGTTAAAAAAGCTGCTACAGCAAGGGGTTGAAGCAAGATGGATAAAAATTGGTATAAAAAAGCCTCATAAATCCATGGATTTATGAGGCTTTTTTATACCAATTTAATGTTGCAAAAATTCTACTGTTATAGCGAGCAATGCACCGAGCAGGCTAATGAAAATTTTCTTTTTGTGAAACGAGTGGTCCGGGCTGGACTCGAAGTAGATAGTGGTGGATATATGGAGGAAGTTACCACTTACTACGGCAAAAAGGATTAGAAAACCTTCCTGAGATAGAATATCGTGAGCATTCATCCAATCACTCAAAAATAATCCCATTGGTGATGCAACACTAAAAATGATCAACAGGACAATGGATATTTTTTTGTTTTTGAAATGCGCATTAAGGATGGATGTCAGGGCAATTGCTGCCGGGATTTTATGTAATAAAATTCCTATGAGTAGTGCCGTGCTGTGTTGGCCTGCAGGATGCTCACCCGGGTGCACAAGTATGCTTCCGTCCATGAGCGCATGGATGCAAAGTCCTATCATGAGCATGACCGGGGAAAATGTGCCATGCCCGTGGTCGTGATGGTGCAGATGCCCATGCTCTACTCCGGTGGTTACAAAATCGAGGAATATTTGCATGAAAAACCCAGCCAGTACAAAAAGACCTATTCTATGTGGGTTTACCGAGGAAGTGAGTAATTCCGGTAAGAGGTGTACAATAGTGATGGAAAATATAAATGCACCGGCAAAAACCAATAGGTATTTTAAGTCGATCTTGAGGGGTTTTTGGAGACGGATGATGATAAGCCCCGGAATGAAGGCCGCCAAAAAAAGTGCTATGGAATAGACTATTTCCATATTTATTTTTTCAGTACAAATATCATTCGTTCCGATTCCTCTGCTACATAGGGGTTGAGGTTGTAGTCACCAAATAAGTCCAGCACCTCCAGATTGGCATGCTCGAAGTATTCCAAAAATTTCACCCTGCGAATGGCCTTTACTCTTTCTTGAAATTCATATCTTTTCCCATTATCCTCAAAAGCAATGTCCTTAACTATGTATTCTTCGCTCAGGTACTTGCAAATATGGAATTTGATGCCATTTATTAGTTTTACCTCCTCAGGTACCAAATTGTTGATAACAGTATAAGGATTGAGGAAATCGATCAACAATTTTCCGCCTTTTTTCATGCTGTTGGCTATGGCGGAAACGGCTTGCTGGTTTTCCCCATTAGTTTCGAAATAACCAAAACTGGTAAACATATTTAGAATATAGTCACATTTTTGTCCTTGCCATGGAAATCGCATATCATGTAAATAGAATTCTAATCTTTCATTTTCGAATTGTTTGGCATGTGCAATGTTTTGGGGTGAAAGATCCAGCCCTAATACATCGAATCCTTTTTTGTTTAGATAAATCGCATGACGTCCCTGACCACAAGCTAAATCCTGAATGAGATCATTTTTTGTAAATTGAAAATATGAAATCAGCCGATCAATAAATGTTCTGGCCTCTTCTTTATCCCTATGTTGGTACAGCACATGATAATATGGAGAATCAAACCACTCCCCAAACCATTCTTTAGTCTTTATTCTCATATTTTTCTATTTGTGCGGCTATATTTTTTGAAATGAACGTATTGATCTCTCCATCTTCCCCGCTGTATATTAAGTAAGCATCCAGCGATTTGTTTTTCTCTAAGACCTCTTTTGCTTTATCTACTCCTAACACCATAAATGATGTGGCAAATGCATCTGCTGTCATGCAGTCATCAGCAAAAACAGAAGCACTTAGAAGTTTTTGGGAAATCGGATATCCAGTAGAAGGATTTATTGTGTGCACGTATTTCACACCATCTCTCACATAATAATTTCTATAGTTTCCCGAGGTGGCTACGGCACGATCCTGAAGATCTACAACAGCCAAGACTTTTCGTTCATAAGGACCTACAGTCGGGTCTTCTATTGCTGTGCGCCAGAGTTTTCCATCATTTTTGTGGCCTTTGCAAACCAACTCACCACCAATTTCTACCAATAAATTATCAATACCTTTAGCCATCAGGTAATCTGCGAGTACGTCAACGGCATACCCTTTTGCCACAGCAGAAAAATCCAGTTTAATTCCTGGAAGGTCTTTACAGACCTGATTGTCATCGAAAGTGATTTTATCATACCCAACCAGCCGCATCAAAGAATCAACTCGGATGCTATCAGGTGCCATGGATTTGTCCGGGCCAAATCCCCAAGCATTCACAAGCGGACCAACCGTTGGGTCAAAAGCGCCGTTGGATTGTTCAAAGACTATTTTGCTGGTTTTTAATACTGGTAGAAAGTATTTTGACTCGAACTTAAAACAACCCGAACCGCTGTTAAAGCGGGAAATTTCAGACTCTGGGATAAATGTGGAGAGGGAGAGGTTCCAAACTTTTAACAAGGAATCAATTTCTTGTCCATAATTTTTGCCGTCCTCATTAAAATACTTAACGGAATATCCGATAGTGCCCATCGTTGTGCCGCTCAACTCAACCATCTGAAGTTTGGCGGGATCATTTTGCCTCATTTTCCAGACGATAAACATTGCCAGGATCAGGGCAAGGGGGTAAAATCGTTTCAAAAAGTTCCTTAAATCCATGCGACCTTTAAAAATTCGGCGCAATTTACATCTTTAAAAAGAATAAAGCGATGATATATATATTTATAAAAGCATGATTAAGGATGTACGTTTTGCATAAAAAGGGTTAAAAATCCATGCAAGGCTTGCATAACGCTCTAAAAGGCACAAACTTTTTGTGCAAATAGTTGAGCGTGAAATGAAAGAATCCGGCTTATTTGACATAAATATTTATATTTGTCGTTCATCAAAGAGCTAGAATCCACTGTCCAATGGATTTAAGAAACTTTTTTGAAACCAAATGTTAAACAGGAATTTAAGTTTTGCGATTACTAAAAATGAACATTTCTCTAACGCGATTTAGGTATATTTTCGCCGGTATATTAGTCGTAGCATTGATGCATGTATCAAACAGCATCACTTCCAAGGAAGAGGTTTCGCCACACCTTCCTGTGGCTCTTACCGAGCAAAATAATTTTATCGATGAATTCGGTAAAATGGCCGGAGAGATGTTTCATTCATCCAAAGCTCCCGGAGCTGCAATTGTAATTGTGAAAAATGGAAGGATTATATATGGCGAGGGGTTTGGAGTGAAGAAAGTAGGCACCATGGATTCTATCGATATTCATACGACATTTCGCATAGGGTCTGTATCGAAGACTTTTGCAGGGGTATTGACCAGCAAGCTCGTGTCTCAGGGAAAATTAAATTGGGATGATCACGTGCAAAAGTATTATCCGGAATTTCATCTTAAAAATCCTGCATGTGCTCAAGGCATGGAAATCAAACACATTTTGTCTCAATCTACGGGGCTGATCCAGCATGCCTATACCAACTATATAGAAGAGGGTATGGATCTTAATACTATGATTTCATCCTTGTCAGAAGTAAAATTGCTTGCCGAACCTGGCAAATTATATAGCTATCAAAATGTGGCTTATGGTACCATTGAGCCAGTAGTTGCAGGTGCTACTGGGCAAGATTATAACACTTTAGTACAAAATGAAATTTTCAAGCCGTTGGGTATGAAAAATGCCTCTATAGATTACGCTTCAATGATGGCCAATGACAATATCGCATATCCCAATTTCCCAAGAAGAGGAGGATGGTCTGCGGGTAGAATATCCAAAACCTACTACAATGTGGCATCTGCAGGTGGTGTAAATGCCAGTATATCTGATATGGGTAATTATTTGATTGCGTTGACCGGGCATCGTCCTCATATCATCAGTCGAAAAATGCTCGATGATATTTTCGAACCACAAGTCAATACTAGGCTCCGGTGGAAATATTTCAGTAGGTGGAAGGATTATAAAAAATCCTATTATGGACTTGGGTGGAGAATTGTAAATAATGCTTCGTCAACCATCGCTTTCCATAGTGGATATGTCAATGGATTTAGAAGTCAACTGGCTATAGATATTGATGGAGATATTGGTATTTGTATATTGACCAACTCCCCGACCAATTTTTCTAGTGAGCTGGTTCCTGCTTTTCTCAAACTCTACAATGAATATAGCCCAAGGCTGGAAGCAGAAATGAACGAACAAATATCCATTACTTCCATCAAAAGGCAAGACTTAAAGTCAGGATCTATTAATTGAGAATGCCAAGCTTGGGAAGCAACCAATAATTTGACTGATCCGATATGTCTGGTCTTTACATAGACTATCCAATTCACTTTTTCTTTTAAGCATCAAAGCCATATCTTAGTGGTTTGATCAGGGAAACAACATGAGAGAAGATTATTTGAGTGGGGATGCATCGGGGCTAAACCCAACCGAAAGGGAGTTTGAAAAAGCGCTTAGACCACAATCATTTGATGATTTTTTCGGTCAGCACAAAGTAATTGAAAATTTAAAAATATTTGTTCAGGCGGCTTCTAACCGAAATGAACCATTGGATCACGTGCTCCTGCATGGCCCACCGGGTCTTGGGAAAACCACACTTTCCCATATCGTTTCCAATGAATTGAATTCAAACCTGAAAATATCATCAGGGCCTGTTTTGGATAAACCGGGAGACCTCGCAGGTCTTTTAACTAACCTGGAAACCGGAGACGTACTTTTTATTGATGAAATCCATCGATTAAATCCGGTTGTGGAGGAGTACCTGTATTCGGCGATGGAGGATTATAAAATTGATATCATGCTGGATTCTGGGCCAAATGCCCGTTCGGTGCAGATCAGTTTAAATCCATTTACACTTATTGGCGCAACTACCCGGGCAGGTCTGCTTACCTCTCCATTGAGGGCGCGGTTTGGCATCAATGCACGACTGGAATATTATAATTCCGATTTGCTTACTAAAATAGTATTGAGATCAGCAGGAATTCTCAATTGTCCAATAGAGAAAGATGCTTCAATCGAAATTGCCAGACGAAGTAGAGGTACACCAAGGATTGTGAATAATTTGCTCCGACGTACAAGGGATTTTGCTGAAATAAAAGGAGATGGAACCATTACCAAAGAAATTGCAGAAATAGCGCTGAAGGCTTTGGATGTTGATCAGCATGGACTGGATGATATGGATAATCGGATATTGCGAACAATAATCGAAAAATTCAGTGGTGGGCCTGTTGGAATATCCACGATTGCTACTGCATGCGGGGAGGAAGGTGAAACTATTGAAGAGGTATATGAACCATTCTTGATCCAGGAGGGATATATAAAGCGTACATCGCGGGGTAGGGAAACCACAGCCCTTGCCTACAAACACCTTGGTTTGGAAATGCCCGGCAAAACAGGAACCCTTTTTTAGATTCAGTGAATTATACAGCCAAAGAAAAATATATGCAACTTGTAAAGCAAAAGGCAAAGGCCCTGGGCTTTGATTTTTGCGGTATTTCCAAAGCCGAAAAATTGGACGGGGAAGAAGCTCAATTAGAATCATGGCTTTCAAAGGGATTTCATGGAAAAATGGCATATATGCAGAACCATTTTGACAAAAGGCTTGACCCAGCCAAGCTAGTACCTGGTGCCAAATCAGTTATTTCTCTCCTGTATAATTATTTTCCAGGTGATAATTCGAATGAAACATCTGATTATAAAATTGCCAAATATGCCTATGGAAAGGATTATCATTTTGTAATCAAGGATAAGCTCAAAACCTTTCTTAGAGAACTTCAGGAAGAAATTGGGGAAATTGGCGGGCGGGTTTTTGTTGATTCAGCACCGGTCATGGAGCGGCAATGGGCTGCAAAAAGTGGGTTGGGATGGAAGGGCAAAAATACACTTTTGATCAACAAGACTCAGGGTAGTTACTTTTTTTTGGCCGAACTGATTATCGATCTTGAACTGGAGTATGATGGTCCTATCAAGGACTATTGTGGTACGTGTACTAAATGTCTTGATGCTTGTCCTACAGATGCATTTGCAGATGCAGGCATTTTAGATGCTAGTAAATGCATTTCATATCTTACCATCGAATTAAAAGATGAGATACCGGAGGAGTTTAGAGGGAAGTATGGGCAATGGGTTTTTGGCTGTGACATCTGTCAGGAAGTTTGTCCTTGGAATCGCTTTTCACAAAAGCACCAAGAACCCGAATTTCAAAAAACTGAAGGAGTAAAGGAAATAACTGAAAACGGATGGGTAGAATTTACAGAAGAAGTATTTAGAAAAATATTTAAAGACTCACCCATGAAACGAACTAAGTACCATGGATTGCGAAGAAATATAGATTTCATTTCATAAAAAACCCTGCTCTTGGCAGGGTTGGTTTTAGTTTGAGGTTGTCATTCGGAAGCACCGATTGATCAAGGTGCTATACAACTTTCCAAATTTTCGAAGACACCACTCCCTGAGCTCATTCAATTCTCCGGGAACCAATAATTTAATAGCTTTTTTCAACTCCTTCTCAAATAATTGAGCGTCAAAACTGACCTTGGTTAAAATCTTTTTGGTGTAACTTAACATTTGACTAATTAGATTTTGATGGTTAAAAAAATTATTAAAATGAAAATTAAAGTATAATGATTGCATTCAAGTTTCATTTAATTTCTTGTTATCATACCTTTCTGATAAATTTGCATCCTTAAAATATGCAATTAAGCTAAATCGTTATAATTCTAAAAAGCGATATGACAGGAAAACGAATCCTTGTAATTATTACGTTGATTTTCACTTTTTGTGGCGCAAGTCATGCACAAAATATAAAAATTCTTTTAGGGCCCGACAATATTGCCCAGAATCAGGCATTTACCATAACGGTAGAAGTGCAGAATGATCGCATCAAAAGCATTGATAATTTTCCGGAAATCCCTGGTTTTGACAGGGTAGGCCAGTCCTCTTCTTCTTCGACAAACATCATCAACGGTCAATATTCTACTACGCAGAGCATTATTCAAAACTATGTACCGATGAAAGAAGGTACAGTGGTGATTAAGCCTTTCACGATAAATGTAAACGATCAGGCTGTCAGTTCTCCGGGAAAGCGAGTCACAATCGGTCCAGCCATACAACAACAAAGAAGGTATGACCCATTCTCTTACGATCCGTTTGAGGAATTTTTCGGCAAGAGAAAGCCTCAGGAATTTACGGACGTGAAAGAGGATGCTTTTTTGGCATTGACCATAGATAAGGATGAGGTTTATGTAGGAGAAGGCTTAACTGTCACTCTTGGGTTGTTTGTAGCCGCTGCCAATCAAGCCGAATTGGATTGGCCAAACGACCTGTCTGAACAACTTGCGGAAATTAAAAAGCAAATCACACCGTCAAATTGTTGGGAGGAGAATTTCAAAATAAATAATCTGAATCGAGAAAGTATTGAAATAAACGGCAAAAGATATGGACATTACAAGCTTTTTCAGGCATCATTTTTCCCATTGAATACTGAGGAGATCAAGTTTCCATCGGTTCCTCTGGATATGGTAAAGTACAAAGTGGCCAAAAACCCATCATTTTTTGGCAGGTCGAGAAAAGCAGACACCAAGATTTTTCATACCAAGGCGAAGACTGTAAAAGTAAAAGAGCTTCCTCCACATCCATTGCGCGATCAGGTGCCTGTGGGGAAATATTATTTGGGTGAAGAATTGTCAAGTGAGGAATTGCAAACGGGGCAAAGTTTCACATATCAGTTTACAGTTCAGGGAGAAGGAAATATTTCCGCAATCGACGCACCGACCGTGGCAGAATCAAAGGATTTTGATTTTTATGCACCAAATATTAACCAAAATATCAATCGCAGCAATAATAAGGTGAGGGGATCTAAAAGTTTTGACTATTATGTCATTCCGAATGAACCTGGCAAATATGATTTGAAAGATTACATATCACTGGTTTATTTTGATCCTTATAAAGAGGAATATGATACATTGAAATCTCAATTTAGCGTCAATGTGAGCGGGGAAAGTAAGAAAAATGTATCCATTTCGTCTAATGATTTGGGATCATTTTACAACATCATTGATCTCGAAAAGAACACGCTTGAAAGCATAAACAAGGCGGGCATTGTGAAGCTTATTGCCAATATATTTATTGTGGTGATGCTGGGGCTCACTATATTTTTTATTTTTAGAAAATAATGGGAAATACTTACGGAAATAAATTCAGGATTACCACTTTTGGTGAATCTCATGGGAAAGCTATTGGTGTTACCATCGACGGTTGTCCGGCCGGATTGGAAATCGATGAGGATTTTATACAAATGGAATTAGATCGACGCAAGCCGGGGCAGTCAAAAATCACTACGCAGAGAAAAGAGGGAGATAAGGCAGAGATTCTATCCGGTGTCTTTGAAGGAAAGTCCACTGGTACACCTATTGCCATCGTGATATATAATGAAGACCAGAAGAGCAAAGATTATTCACATATAGCAGAGAAATTCAGGCCATCGCATGCTGATTATACCTATCATCAGAAATACGGAATACGTGACTATCGTGGAGGCGGAAGAAGTTCTGCCAGAGAAACTGCTGCAAGAGTTGCGGCAGGGGCCATCGCCAAATTGTTGTTGAGGCAATTAGGGGTTGAAATCCATGCTTATGTCTCGCAGGCGGGGAGCATCCGTCTTGAAAAGAACTATACCACGCTAGATTTTTCTAAGATTGAAGATAATATAGTCAGATGTCCGGAACCTGTGGTGGCGGAAGAAATGATTGAATTGATAGATCAAACCAGAAAAAATCAGGATACTATCGGAGGAGTGGTTTCTTGTGTGATTCAAGGAACACCAGTCGGTCTGGGAGAGCCGGTCTTTGATAAGCTTCACGCAGAGTTGGGAAAAGCCATGTTAGGGATTAACGCCGTAAAGGGTTTTGAATATGGCAGTGGGTTTGAAGGCGTGAAAATGTTGGGATCAGAACATAATGATTTGTTTGAGAATATAGATGGCAAAGTATCCACCCAAACCAATCATTCTGGCGGGATTCAGGGTGGTATTTCCAATGGACAGGACATATATTTTAACGTTGCATTTAAACCAGTGGCAACTATCATGCAGGATCAGAAGAGCATTGATAAAGAAGGCAATGAGGTAACTGTTTCCGGTAAAGGAAGGCACGATCCATGTGTGGTGCCGAGGGCAGTCCCGATCGTGGAGGCTATGGCTGCTTTGGTCATTGCAGATTTTTACCTATTGGATAAATCTTCTAAAAATTAACCCCAAAAGCACCAAAAATCCATGGCAAAGAAGAAATTTCCTTTACATACGAAAATACTGATAGGCCTGGTTCTTGGTTTAGTTTTTGGATTGATTTCCATTTTTGTTGGTATTCCCAATTCTTTCGTAATCCATTTTATCAAGCCATTTGGGACGATTTTTGTCAATGGGCTTAAAATGGTTGCCATGCCGCTGATCTTAGCTAGCTTGATTGTAGGGGTATCCAATCTCGGTGACATCTCCAAACTATCGCGAATGGGAGGAAAAACCATAGGCATCTATTTAGTTACAACCGTAATTGCTACGACTATTGGCTTGTTGATCGTGAACATAATCCAACCCGGCAAGATTATCACTGAAGATACGAGAACGGAACTTATGGGTATGTTTGAGCACGATGCAGTTTCTAAAACTGATGACGCAAAAAAGTTTAAGGAAGAGGGGCCGCTCCAGCCTTTGATCAATATTATTCCTGATAATCTGATCGACTCGGCATCTCAAAATTCAAACATGCTTCAGATTGTCTTTTTTGCGATCATTTTTGGTATAGCACTGTTGCAAATTAAATCTGATAAGAAAAATATAGTTATTGGCTTTTTTGAGGGTTTGAATGATGTGGTCATTCAGATTATCCATTATATTATGATGTTTGCTCCATATGGGGTTTTTGCACTTATTTCTACTTTAATAGTGGAAATCGCGGGGGACGAGCCGGCTAAGGCAATCGAGATATTGAATGCCTTGATGCTTTATGCCGTCACGGTGTTGATCGGGTTAGCGATCATGATATTTGCGATTTACCCTTCAATTCTTAAAATATTTACTAAAGTAAAATATAAGGATTTTTTCAAGGGAATTCGCGATGCACAGCTTTTGGCTTTTAGCACAAGCAGTAGTTCTGCCACGCTGCCTGTCACTATGGAAAGTGTAGAAAAAAACCTGAACGTATCTGAAGAGGTAAGTAGTTTTGTGTTGCCTCTTGGTGCAACCATCAATATGGATGGAACCAGTTTGTACCAAAGTGTGGCTGCAGTGTTTATCGCCCATGCTATGGGGTTAGAATTATCGATTGCCAGTCAACTTGCTATCGTAGGTACGGCAGTGCTAGCTTCGATAGGATCTGCAGGAGTGCCTGGTGCTGGGATGGTTATGTTGGTCATTGTTTTGGAAGCAGCCGGGATTCCTGCTGCCGGACTTGCCCTGATCGTGGCTCCCGACAGGCCATTGGACATGTGTAGAACAGTAGTAAATGTAACCGGAGATGCCACGGTGGCCATGACGATCGCCGGTAGTGAAGGTGAACAAGTTGGAGTAAAAAGAGTTAATACTGAAAATGAATAAATAATAATGGAAAATAAAGCAGTACATATTTACCTAGAAGCAAATCCAAACCCGAATTCGCTGAAATTTGTGGCGGATTTTATGCTCGTGGCACCTGGACAAAATTATGATTTCCCTGATTTGGAAAGTGCAAAGCATGCGCCACTAGCCAGGGAATTATTTGGTTTTGACTATGTGAGACGGGTTTTTTATATGAGCAACTTCGTCACAGTAACTAAATCGGAAGATAAGGAATGGATTGAAATTCAGGATGAATTAAAGGAATCTATAAAAGGATTTTTAGAGGCAAAAAAACCAATGTTGGAGGATGCAGCGGAAGAAGAAGTGGTTGAAGAATCCGACATGGATATAAAAATCCGAGGCCTTTTAGATGAATATGTGAAGCCGGCAGTGGAGCAGGATGGTGGAGCCATTGAGTACAAATCCTTTGAGGATGGTGTGGTGAAAGTGTTTTTGCAAGGAGCTTGTAGTGGTTGTCCCTCAGCTACCGTTACGCTGAAATCAGGCATTGAAAACCTCCTAAAATCCATGATTCCGGAAGTGAAATCTGTAGAAGCAGAGGAAGTTTAGCGTACACAATATTGAGCATAAAAAAGGGAGCTAAATTTTTAGCTCCCTTTTTTATGTTTTTATAAACCGTTATCCATTCATGGAAATCAGGAACTCTTCATTGCTTCTGGTTCCTTTCATTTTGCTCAGCAGGAATTCCATGGCTTCTACAGAATTCATATCTGACATGTATTTTCTAAGAATCCATACACGTTGCAAGTATTCTGGATCGAGTAGTAATTCTTCCTTCCTCGTACCTGAAGCAGGAACATCGATCGCAGGATAAACACGCTTGTTAGAGAGTTTTCTATCCAACTGAAGTTCCATATTGCCTGTTCCTTTGAACTCTTCAAAGATCACCTCATCCATTTTAGACCCTGTTTCTATCAGTGCGGTTGCGATAATAGTTAAAGATCCTCCATTCTCTACATTTCTAGCCGCTCCAAAAAACCGCTTTGGTTTGTGAAGTGCATTGGCATCCACACCACCCGATAGTATTTTACCTGATGATGGAACAACAGTATTGTATGCTCGCGCCAACCTTGTGATAGAATCCAACAGGATCACGACATCATGACCGCATTCAACCATGCGTTTTGCTTTTTCCAAAACGATGCTTGTTACTTTCACGTGGCGATCAGCCTGCTCATCAAAGGTAGATGAGATTACCTCAGCTTTTACGCTTCTGGCCATGTCAGTTACTTCTTCAGGTCGTTCATCGATCAGTAAGATCATCAGATAAACTTCCGGATGGTTTTCTGCAATGGCGTTGGCAATGTTTTGCAGCAATACAGTTTTACCTGTTTTTGGCTGTGCAACGATCATTCCACGTTGTCCTTTTCCAATCGGGGCAAACATGTCCATGATCCGTGTAGAATAGTTATTGGACTTACTGCTCAAATTCAACTTTTCGTCTGGGAATAGCGGAGTAAGGTATTCGAAGGGAACACGATCCCTGATTTCTTCAGTTGTTTTGCCGTTAACTGTTCCAACTCTTAAAAGTGCAAAATACTTTTCGCCATCTTTTGGAGGTCTGATCTGTCCGTTGACGATGTCACCGGTTTTAAGGCCAAACAATTTTATTTGCGAAGGAGAAACATAAATATCATCAGGACTGGCAAGATAATTATAGTCTGAAGACCTCAAAAATCCATAGCCGTCTTGCATGATTTCCAACACGCCTTCATTTTCTATTGCGCCGTCAAATTCCTTAATGTTAGGTCTTTTTGGCTTTCTCTGCTCTTGTCGCGGTTCTCTATGATCCTCTCTTTTTACTTCGTCCTCCTTTTTATTAGGTTTAGAAGGTTTGGAATCGAAAGAAACTTTTTTAGGATCAAAATCTGCAGTAAAAGACTCTAGTAATTCGTCAGCACTTATTTCGTCCTTAGTGCTTTCAGATTTTTCCGTAGGCTTTGCCTCTGACTTCTTTTCAGCAGGTTTTTCATCCGTTTTCTTTACGTTTTCTCGTTTGAAGCTAAGCTTTTTCTTTTTCTCCTCTCTTGGAGCTGATGCTTCAGGAGGGGCTATTTTTTTCTCAGGAGATTTTTTCTCGGGAGTGGCTTTCTTCGGCTTGGGTTTTTCTTCGATTGGGTTGGAAGCTTGAAAATCAAGAATTTTGTAGATTAATTCTTTTTTAGGAAGTTTTTTGAAATTGTCAAGTCCCAACTCTTCGGCGATTTCTTTCAACTCTGAAAGTAACCGCACATTTAAATCTTGAATAGTATACATTGAATTTAAAAGTGACTATTGCGGAGGGAATTCTCCTTTAATATATGGATTATAAGTAATTGACTAAATATGATTTGTCTAAAAGAAAATCTTGTAGGTATTTTTACCAGAAGTAAAAATATTTTGAAGAAATAATATGCAATGATAAATCACTACAATTTAATAGTCAAGTAATTCATGGAAATTTAGGGCATTTCACCATGTTATTCGTTCAATGGTGTCTTTTCATTGTCAAAAAAGTTACATTTGCGCAAAATTTTATAGGATGTTACGAATTGCAGATATTAAGGAAAACCTACCGAAGGTCACTAAAGGACTTGAAAAAAAAGGAGTGGCAGATGCTGCCGCTCAATTGGGTGAACTAGTAAAACTGGATGATCTCCGTCGGAAAACCCA
This sequence comes from Bacteroidia bacterium, assembly GCA_030426345.1. GTDB lineage: Bacteria > Bacteroidota > Bacteroidia > Cytophagales > Cyclobacteriaceae > JAAUQL01. The sequence goes on along the minus strand of JAUHYU010000033.1, from coordinate 23,816 downwards.
GATGGAGATGGATGCGGCGCTGAATGAATCTAAAACTATCTCAAAGCAGATTGGTGTACTGATGCAGTCAGGCGATAAGGAAGGTGCGGAAAAGGCAAAAGCACAAACAGGCGAGTTGAAATCTAAAAGCAAAAACTTGCAGGATCAATTGAAGGAAGCGGAGGAGCAATTGACTCAAATGCTTTACAATTTGCCCAACATTGCCCATGACCTTGTTCCTGAAGGAAAAACTCCTGAAGACAATAAAATAGTTTTAGAGAATGGGACAATGCCGGAGCTTGCTGAGAATGCAAAACCCCATTGGGACCTGATCGAGCAATATGATATCATAGACTTTAATCTTGGTAATAAAATATCTGGGGCAGGATTTCCAGTCTATAAAGGTAAGGGAGCGAAACTGCAACGCGCATTGATCAATTTTTTCCTCGATGAAGCTGCCAAAGCAGGTTTTGATGAAGTGCAGCCTCCTATAGTCATCAATACTGATTCAGGATATGGCACAGGTCAACTTCCAGATAAGGAAGGGCAAATGTATGGCATTGTAGATAGCGATTTGTTTTTGATCCCGACAGCCGAAGTTCCGATAACGAATATCTATCGTGATGTAATGTTAAAAGAGGAAGACTTGCCGGTACGCAATGTTGGCTATACGCCTTGTTTCCGTCGCGAGGCTGGTTCTTGGGGTGCTCACGTTCGTGGATTGAACAGACTACATCAGTTTGACAAAGTAGAAATCGTGCAGATAACCTTGCCGGAAAATTCGTATGCTGCACTGGAAGATATGTGTACTTATGTTGAAAGTCTGTTAGAAAAGCTAGAATTGCCATTCAGAAAACTATTGCTTTGTGGTGGTGACATGGGCTTTACTTCGGCGATGACTTATGACATGGAAGTATATTCTGCTGCACAAAAGAAATGGTTGGAAGTGAGTTCGGTGAGTAATTTTGAAAGCTACCAAGCCAATCGGTTGAAGTTGCGCTACAAAAAGGATGGTCAATCTACCTTGTTGCATACATTAAATGGAAGTGCACTTGCTCTTCCTAGAATTGTTGCTGCTATCTTGGAAAACAACCAATCTGACAAAGGAATTGCCGTACCAAAAGTGTTGCAGAGCTACACGGGATTTGACCTGATCGACTGATTTTCATGGATTTAAAAGCCTTTTAAATCCATGAAACTGACATGTGGGTAGCAAACGCCAAAAAATATTTTCCTAATGGATATTAGATAGAAAACTATGCTACCGACTCCAGGATGGTCATGAAGGAGACGTGCTTGTATTTGAAAGCTTTATTGTGCCGATCTACGATCTCAGGGGCATGGTTTTCGAGATAAGCATTTACTTTGTCTAACGAATCAGACAAAAATTGTACAGAATAAGTATGTCCCTGATTTTCAGTTTCATTGAGCAGTTTGAAGATTTTCACTTCCGTAAATAAATCTGTTTCTAACACAAAAGGCGTATAGTGCAAATTCATCCAAACCAACCATTCTTGCTGGATTTCCGGCTCTATATTGAAGGTGATGTTGTATAAAATCATATTGGCTGCAAAGCTACTATTTTTCACGAGATTTACTGGAAAGGACTATACCCAACTTACTATTGAACGCCCAAAATGCCTTCAAAATCCATGAAAGGTTGGTTTAAAGTAATGGAATAAAGCTTTTTGATTTTATCAAAAAGTGATAGATTGGCTGGGGTTATAACGGATATATTTATTTTTTATCCGTTATTTACTGTAACATGCCTCACGAATTTCTTTCAGATATTGCTGTGCTTTATCTGCTTCTGTTGGAGTAATTTTAAAAGTAGTGTATCTCGAATAGCGCGACTTATCATCCAACCATTTATATTTCACAGCAATTTTAAGAGGAAGGTTATCAAATACAAGTCTTTCTCTTGATGAATGACGCCCATTCATTCTATACGCTTTCTTTACTTCACTAATGTTTCTACAATATTCTGAAGTTACTTTGCAGGGAAGTATTTTATCTTCAACAAAATGGATTGCCGAATAAAAAGCGGTTGTTATTACCCAATCATAATAAACTTTGCCAATGAAAAGTTCACTGGATAACTTTTTGTTTCTTTCGCCATGTAACTTCCTATTGCTCACAGATGATTAATATTTTTCAACATAACCAAAACCATCTTCCTTCAGCAGTGCTTCTTCAAGACTATCGTTGGATATAAAACCAATATCCAATGGCTCATTAAACAGTTCTGAAAATATTTTTTTATTATCATGAACCTTTGAATAAGCTGTTTCAACAAAAGAATCGTCATTTAAAAATTCATTGGAAACAGAAATTATAACACTCGGACGGCTTGGAGATAAATTTATATATAGTCCAGACACGTTAAATTTTTTATCCTTCAAAAAGGAAATTACATTCTTTGAAAGAATATAAATTTGATTTGCCTTTTGCACAAACCTTTCAATCTCGTTAGAAACTATAAGCTTGAGAAATTCATTTTTCCCTGATTTTTTACCATCAGAAAAGCCTTTGGTATATGCTTCAGCCACAACATCAACATGGTAATAGCCTTCGGTGCTTCTAGACTTAACTTCTCCTTTACAAGTATCCAAATATTTGTAAAATAATTCTGAATTACCAGCTGGGATTTTAGTGCTCATTTGAGGGGATAAATTTAGTTTGCAAAATTAAATCTAAAATCTAATATAAAAAATAATTACTCACAATATAGGATTAAATAGCTAAACCTAAGTTAATATGATTCTTGAATGTGTTGCTCAATATATACTTTTATTTAGTCCCATCCTGCAAGTTTAACATAACATACGTACTCTCTTCTACGCTTCAACTCTTATTTTCGTTACTCCTTTTCTACAGAACTTCCACCATGCTTTTCAATTTCAACATTTCCTGAGCCAGCGTAGGTGACATTACTCGCTCCGTGGGCTTCGATGGACAATTGGCGGTTGGCATATACGCTGGCGCTAGAGGCGTTTTGCGTTTCCAATTCGATTTCAGCGGCATGGAAATTTGATGCTTTTAGGATGGATGCGCCAGATACCTTTGCTTTCAACATGTCCCCTTCGCCACTAAGGCTACATTGCGATGCCCCTTCCATTTCGATTTCTAAAGTTTGTACTACAGCATCCATGTTTAATTTAGCAGCTCCATCTAAATCTACTTCCATTTTTGGCTCCTCAAATCCGGAAATGCGCACGTCACTCGCACTGCCAAGCTCAACTTCCTCGAGATGTGGCATGGTTATAAATATTTTTACGTTGGACTTATTTTTGTTGTTTTTAGACTTTGAGCCGACATATTTAATGGTCAACACATCTCCGGTCTTATCAACTACCACGTCATTGATGTCCCTTTTTTCACCATCCAAAAGCACCTTAAATCCATGACCTTGAGTAATGTGTACGGTGAGCGCACTTTTGATTTCTATTTCTGAAAAGTCTTCTATGTCATATTCTCTCTGATCTTCTGAGAGACCTTCACTGCTTGTTTCTTGTTCCGGGCAGGTCATACAATGCAGGTCATCGTCATGAAATTGCCAGATATTTTCCGCGATTTGGCTATTGCTAAAACCACTTCTATACATGAAGTTGTTGATCAAATATTTCATGTTTTCATCCATGATAAATTTTTGTCCTTCAGGGATGTATAAGGTCAGGTTTAAGTGCTGGTTTCGGAATTTTGCATTTTCTTTAAATTCCAATATGGAATTAAATGAGAAAACAGAATCCTGCACATCTACGCCATAACGCACCATCTGTGCATTTTCTGCAGCTTCTACTCGCGAAGAACCTACAGCCAGAAATTCCTGTTCCAATTTGATTTCGGACCCATCGTGGCTTTTTATGTAAAGTGACACCAGATTGAATTCATCATCACCAATATCGTTGAAGTGAAGAACGGCGGTTTTATCTTGTAGATTGTATTCGTGGGCGGTGACAAATTGCCCATTTTTCTGAAAATCACGGATCATTGGAGGAACTGTAAAGCTCAGAAAAATAACGCTTGTTAGCCAAACGGCGAGTATCGCCCAACCGGCTTTAGGATTGAGCACTTGTTTTTTCATCAGGACAATAAACCCGAGGATGGCAAGGTAGAGAAATGGAATAATGTATGCCAATGCCAATGCAATACCCGAAAGTAAAGTCACATCGTTTTTGATCAATTCTAAAGGAAGTGGAAATAACGTATCTATGTTTCCCCATGCAAAAAATCCAATAAGTGCACCTAAGACTACAAGTACCACTAAGATTCCTGCCATGCCAATGATCGTTATCAAGACACCAAATATCACACGCATGGATTCTATAATGAATGTTAAGATCGGGCCAAGCGCTTTGGATAAGACCTCGAACAACGCGGCGATCAGTCGAAATGGAAATAGTAGAATCTTGATGATCAGATTTTCGCCATCGTCTTTCACATTCAGACTTTTTCTGATGTTAGATTCAATATTGCTGAGGGTTACAGGCTGGCCTTTCATTTCCATTTTGTCGGTAATGGATTTGGCTTCGGGCAGTATAATCCAGAGGATGATGTATAAAATCAGTCCGCTGCCGACAAAAAATATGGATACAAAGAATAGCAATCGTACCACGACGACGTCAATGCCAAAATAGGAAGCCACGCCACTGGCCACACCTCCGAGCACTTTCCTGTCAGGATCACGATACATCTTCTTGATTTTTTTCTCTTCTATCAAATTATCGGATTCGGGTACAACGACCCAAAGCACGACATAAGCCGCAAATAAAAACACTGCAATTGATGGAAGTATGGATACGCCAAAGAACAGCAACAGATAGATCAGCCTTGTCCATAGTGGGTCTATGTGAAAATAATAGGCAGTTCCCGATAGCACGCCACCCAACAGTTTTCGGTTGGCATCGCGATATAGTTTTTGAGAAAATATATTTTCCTCACTTTCATCTTCCATGGATTCCAGAGGCTTTTTGGGCGTGTCCGGGTCTTCTTCGGCAGCTTGAAAATCACGGACACTTCCCATGGTGGAGATGAGGATTTCTATGTCTTCATTGTCGATGACTTGTTTGCCCTCGTTGAGTTTGGAGAGAAAAATCTCAGCTATCCTCCCCTCAATGTCAGCGATGATTTCATGGCTGTCTTCGAATGAGGAAAAATAGCGATTGATAGACTCTAAATATGCTTTGAGCTTGTCATATCCGTCTTCCTCGATGTGGAAAATAATCCCGCTTATATTGATGCTAATGTTCTTTTTCATCTGTTAATAATGTCTATGGGTTAGACTTTTTACTTTCTGACTGAATGATTTTATTGGTGGATTCGTAGAGTTCTTCCCAAGTGGTGTTTAGCTTATCTAGAAATTTGGAGCCTTCTTGAGTTAACGTATAATATTTCCTAGGTGGCCCCGAAGTAGATTCCACCCATTTATATTCTAATAATTCTGCTTTGCGCAGTCGTGTCAAGAGTGGATAGAGCGTCCCTTCCACCACAATGATCTTTGCCGAAGTTAGCTCCTCCAGCATATCGGAAGCATACACTTCTCCTCTCGAAATAATGTGCAAAATGCAAAATTCGAGAATCCCCTTCCTCATCTGAATCTGCGTGTTTTCTACTTTCATCCGTTCATAATTATCTAAGAATCCGATTGCCAAGGATTACAACTATCCACTTGTGTGTCCTTAATTTGCTCCGGTCATGCCGGTTTCATAATGGAAATCCTAATCGATACATGACCTGTTATACGGAATAGTACCTTGCATGGCCAAGTACTAAGTAAAAAACATTACCATTTTTGAAATAAACTTTATATAGTTCAATTTAATGGGCTAATAGTATAATTATTCTAATGAAATTCAGATTTTTTTTAGAAGGGATGTACTAAATACCTCATAGTATTCGGGTAATGCACAACTATATATAATGCATTGTTGCTATTTTTGCTGGTTAAATGAACAACAAATATTGAATCTGGTTTGAGGCGGATATTTCTACTCTTATTTTTCTGCTATACTACTGTTTCATTTGGGCAGGTTTCGGCGCCAAAGTACAGCAACGAATTCCTGTCGATAGGTGTGGGCGCGCGTGCTTTGGGCATGGCCAACAGCGTGACTGCCAACGTGGCCGATGGCACCTCTGCTCATTGGAACCCCGCAGGACTGCTAAAAATCCATGACAAATACGAGGTGACGCTGATGCACTCAGAATATTTCGCCGGCATCGCCAACTATGATTTTTTGAGCTTTGCCATGCCTATTGATACGCTGAGCCATTTGGCATTTTCTGTCATCCGGTTTGGCATCGACGATATTCCCGACACGCGATTTCTATACGATGCGAATGGCACCATCAACTATGATAATATTCGGTTTTTTTCCGCAGCGGATTATGCTTTCATATTCTCCTATGCGAGGATTTTGCCCATCCTTGGCGGAATAAATATTGGTGGAAATTTTAAGGTTGTTCATCGGACAGTAGGCGACTTCGCTAATGCCTGGGGGTTTGGATTGGATGTAAGTGCCCAAAAATCCATGGGAAAATGGGAGTTTGGTCTTATGCTCAGAGACATTACCGGTACGTTCAACGCTTGGTCGCACAATTCGGATTTGGTAGAAGACGTATATGCCCTTACGGGAAATGTGATTCCTGTCTCCTCAATTGAGGTGACCTTGCCAAGGATGATTTTCGGTATGTCGAGAAATTTCGAATTTGGAAAGAAAATTGGTTTGCTGGCTTCTGCTGATTTAGAGGTTACTTTTGACGGAAAACGGAATGTCCTGTTGAAGACGGATTTTGCATCTGTTTCCCCTGTCATAGGTGTAGAGCTAGATTATTCGCAGATTGCATTTTTGCGTCTTGGTGCAGGAAAGTTTCAGCAAGTACAAGATTTTAACAATGAACAACATACTTCTTGGCAACCAAATTTTGGGTTAGGTGTTAAAATCAAAGCTCTGCGGGTGGACTATGCCATGACGGATTTTTCCGATCAAGCAGAAGCGCTTTATTCCCATGTATTTTCAATAGCTGTAGGATTGAATGATCAAGAATAAATTGAAGACTTTTAAGAATACATATTGCGGATTTTGGCTCACGATGGTACTTTTTTCCATGATTACATCCGGTGTGTATGCTCAAGAGTTTGGAAATGAATGGATCAACTATACCCAGAAATATTATAAACTATCTACTGCCGAAGACGGGATGTATCGCATTTCCTATGCGGAACTGGCCTCCGTGGGTTTTCCTGTCAGCACTGTCGACCCTCAATATGTGCAGATTTTCCATAGAGGAAAAGAGCAGTCAATTTTTGTGGCTGGCGAGGATGATGGCAGCTTTGATTCTGGCGATTATATCGATTTTTATGGTAAGAGAAATGACGGTACACTCGATAAAGAATTGTATGTGAAACCGGAGGCGCAACCCCATGGATATTATAATATTTACTCCGACACCACTGCGTATTTCCTGACATGGCATGCTAGAAACCATGGAAAAAGAATGGTTTTTTTTAAGGAAAACAATACTGCGAACCTTCCCCCTCAAAGCCATCATCTCGATGAACATATCGCATTGCAGACGAATAGATACACTATCGGTTTGCGCTATCCGATTGGTGTAGTTAGTGCGGAAACATATCTTTCGGTTTATGATTATGGAGAAGGTTGGACTGGGGCTGGGATCAGGCAGGGGAGTTCTGGAGATATCAGCCTTTCCAATCTGGAGAATTATGTGACCTCAGGCCCGAAACCGAAATTAGAATTATTGCTCACAGGTGAAAACAACCTCGCCCATCATGTCACGATAGAAGTAGGTCCGGATGCCAATAACTTGCGATCATGGAAATCTGCTGATTTTAATTACAACTACAACGAGCTTATCACTGATGACCTAGAGTGGTCAGATTTGGCTGGAGGAAACTTGACCGTCAGAGTGAATGTCACAGACAATGGTGTCTCTGATCGTGTATCTATTACCATGGTTCGGGTGGAGTATCCTCAGACGTGGGATCAAAATTCTGAAGTCCAAAAAGTATATTATTTGCCATCGGTAAACAACAACAGATCATTTTTACAAATACAAAATGTGCCTAGCGGTTCAGACTTCTTTGATATTTCCGATGAGGAAAATATCCTCGAAATTGGCTACGATGTTCAAGGGTCAGGTATTGAAGCCATCGTGCTTAACAACGCTTCGGGAAGGAAATTACTTATTGCCTCGGAGAGAAAACGAGTGCCAAAAATGGGTCTAATTTCCATGAGAAAGCTTGATCCGGCAAAAGCTGATTTTCTCATGATTACACACAAATCGCTGCGTAGCGCCACGACCAATTACTCGGATGTGCCGATGGCTTACGCCGCTTATCGGGCATCAACGGCCGGAGGAGGGTTTGACACACTTTTGGTCAATATTAGCCAGTTGTATGATTTATTTAGCTATGGCGAATATACCCCTTTGGCGTTGTTTAGGTTTTGCAAATTCATGGCTGCAGGGGGTGATCCCAAGTATTTGTTCATCATGGGAAAGGGCCTCACATCATCCTATTTGCAGCAATTTCGTGCAGGAGGAGCAGAAATCCGCGACCTGATTCCGACAAGTGGTTTCCCGGGTAGCGATGCCATTTTTACAGCAGGGCTAAAGGGAGCTACATACGAATCCGGATTTCCGGTAGGTAGAATCTCTGCGGAATCACCTGCTGCGTTGGCGGCATATTTGGATAAGGTTAAAGAAATGGAAAGTATGCCTAACAATGCACTGTGGCAAAAAGAGCTTGTCCACCTGAGTGGTGGACGGGGCGATGCGCAACAAAGCGAATTTCGCAGTTATGTCGATGGTTTTAAAGCGGTCGCTGAAGGTGAATATCTTGGAGGAAAAGTAGAAACCATTAGCAAAAAAACCAACGGTGCCACAGAACTGATCAACATAGCCGAGTACGTAAATGCCGGAAAGATACTGATCACATTTTTCGGTCATTCGGCAACGACTTCCGCAGATATAGAAATTGGCAATGTATCGAACGAAGGATTGGGCTATCAGAATAAGGGTAAATATCCCATAATGATCGTGAATGGATGCAATGCAGGTGACATGTACAATACTGGCTATGGATTTGGCGAGGATTGGATTGGCACGCCTGACAAAGGGGCGGTTGGCTTTCTTGCGCATACCGGCGCGGCACTTACCAATAGACTGAAGCGATACACAGATTTGTTTTACGAAGTGGCGTTTACCGATACCTTGTTTTTGGGAGAAAGCATTGGCAGTCTTCAAAAGGAGGTTGGCAGAAGGTACCTCAGCAGGTATTCTAATAGTGAATCGGATATTTCACAGATTCAGCAGATGTCCTTGCAGGGAGATCCTTCAGTGGTGCTTTTCAGGGCCGACAAACCAGACTATGCCATAACGAATGATAATGTATTTGCACAGTCCCTTGGTGAAGACCCTATTAATGTTTTTGAATCTTTCCGCTTGAGCTTGATTGCACAAAATTTTGGAGTGACGCAGAATGACTCGTTAAAAGTGGCCATAAGTCGAAGGTTGAGCAATGGTCAGGAGCATATTTTGGATACGATGGTTTATGCTCCTGTTTTTTACAAGGACACGCTATATTTTGAAATTCCTCCAGTAGGGATTGATGGATTTGGGCTCAACCAGTTTACTGTTTCTCTCGATCCACTGAATGAAATCAAGGAACTGGATGAGATAAACAACCAAGCCACATTTGAATATTTCGTGCCTTTGGGAGGAACCAGCAATATATTTCCTGCGAAGTATGCCATTGTCAGTACCGAAGAAATTCAGTTGGTAGCCCAGTCGCTTGATTTGCTCATGGAAAATCGAACCTTTCTTTTCGAATTGGATACCACGAATTCATTCAATAGTCCATATAAGAAACAAACTTCTATTCCTGGCAATGCGCTGGCTAAGTGGCAGGTGAACCTTTTTGATAACTTGCCCGACCAAGATACCTTGGTTTTTTATTGGCGCACAAAATTTTCTGAGGCAAGGCCCAACGAGCTGGATATCTGGAATACTTCTTCTTTTACTTTTGTCAACAACGGCTCAAATGGTTGGGCGATGGCGCACTTCCAACAATTTCATGGAAATGACATGGGTCAGGTCGTGCTCAACGAGGCAAACCGTTCATGGGAATTTGAGCGTTTTGAAACCAATATTCACCTGAGAACCTTTGGTACATCAAACCCTGACCTGGATTATGAAAATGTGGAATTGACCATCAACAACACGCAATACATTTTTCCCACACGGCTATGTACCAATAATTCCATGAACCTCGTGGCTTTTGACAAATCTACAACGGTGCCATATTTAGTGTTGGGCGACCCTTTTGTTTTAGATCGGAAAAATTGCGGAAGAATACCACAGGTCATCAATAACTTGATCAATCGCGAAATTCGAACAAATTTATGGATGGAAGATTATATTGAAACTATGGGTGATGGCGACTATGTGTTACTTTTTTCCATAGGAAATGTCACCTTTCAATCATGGCCTGCCAGCACGATGGCTAAGCTTGCTGAAATTGGGATAAACGCTTCAGATATTGAAAGTTTGGCCAACGGAGAGCCGGTCATCATTTTAGGTAAAAAGGGAGATAATCCCGGCACAGCCACCATTGTCAAAGCAGATTATTCAAACCCTACACCACCAGAAGAACAGGAAATTATATTTGATGGAACAATCAGCGGCCAAGCTGTTTCGGGGAGTGTGCGCAGCCCAAATATCGGCCCTGCAGCCAATTGGAAGTCATTTGAACAAAATGCCACAAGCCTTGAATCCCCATCGGTGGATGAGTTTTCATTTAATATTTATGGTATTGATGGCAATCAAAATGAAAAACTGTTGATTGAGCGAGTTCAATCTAAAGAGGTGGATTTGCAAAGTGTCAATGCGGCGGAATACCCATACCTTCGATTGGAATTGAACCTTCGGGATGAACAAAACCTCACACCCTCGCAACTGCAAAAATGGATGGTAATTTTTGACGGAGTTCCTGAAGGAGTGCTCACTTACAAATCAGACCAGTCAACTACTGAAATTGAAAAAAATGAGGGTGAAACCCATGAAATGAATCTTACTTTTGACAATGTTTCCAATTATGCATTTGTGGATTCAATTGCTGTGGAATACAGTATTTTTAATAATGATGACCGCAAATCGTACGCGGATACATTGATGTTAAAACCATTGAATTTCCATGAATCTACAGATTTCACCATCTCCCTGGATACGCATGAAAAAGTGGGGATGAATGATGTAAAAGTATTCGCAAATCCATACCTGCTGCCGGAGCAAAACTATAACAACAATTATATTAATTTCCCCAAATACCTCAACGTGGTTGCAGATAACACCAACCCGATTATGGAAGTGACGGTTGATGGGGAATTTATCATGGATGGCGATATCGTCTCACCATCGCCGATAATCACCCTTCGACTTAAAGATGATGAAAACGGACTGCCCAAGACAGACACACTCGGCGTACACTTGTATTTGAATGAACAATGTGATGCTTGTCAGCCGGTTCGTGTTAGTTTCTCATCGCCCAATATCACCTGGACTCCAGCATCTGACGACAATGATTTTATTGTAGAATATCAACCGACGGTTCTTGCTGATGGTAAATATGCCTTGCGGGCGGAGGCCACAGATGCCAGCGGAAACCCATCAGGGTCGGAACCATATTTTGTAAACTTTGACGTGATCAATGAATCTCAGATTACCAACTTTTTTCCTTACCCAAATCCATTTTCCACAAGGACTCAATTTGTATTTACACTGACGGGAAGTGAGATTCCTGATGAAATCATTATCCAGATCATGACGGTGAACGGCACTGTTGTGAGGGAAATTACACAGGATGAAATTGGTCCGATCAGGATTGGTCACAACAAAACAGAATATGCTTGGGACGGCCGCGATGAGTATGGCGACCAGTTGGCCAATGGCGTGTATTTATACAAAGTAAAAATCTATACCAATGGCGTGGACATGAAGCACCGGGAAACTTCTGCCGATCGTGCATTCAACAATGGTATTGGGAAAATGTATCTTTTGAGATAGCCAAAAAGCCTTAATTTTTCATGGGTTTTCAGGGCTTTTTTGTGTTTCATTTGTGATTTGGCACGCGTGCGCCAGCTTTAGGGTATAATGTCAAGAAATTATTGAAACCCAGTTATTTCCTAACGAAAATCATGCAATGCTGCCAGGGAAGATTATCAATGTTGCGTTCAAGTTTCAAACCCACAACATCCAATTCCTTTACTGCCTGTTTTAGGGTCATTTTATGAAGTTTTTTAATGGGTATCCAATCATCTTCACCACGATATTCAATTAAAAATAGTTCAGCATCATCCTTCATTGCATCCCTGATTGAAGCCATCATCTCTTTCGGATAGCTAAATTCGTGATAGACATCCACTAACAGCACTTTGTCAACAGAATTATGTTTTAGATTGGTGCCTTTTTCAGATCCTTTCACAAGCTCTATGTTATTGATTCCATCTTTACGTTTACGGATTTCAATTGTCTCAAGCATTTCATCCTGGATATCAACAGCATATACAAGTCCACTTTCAGCTATTGCTGCCATTTTAAAAACATGGTATCCCGAGCCAGCACCAACATCCGCAATGATATCATCAGGACCAATAGCCATGTTTTTAATTAAAATAGAGGTATTTTCTTCTTCTTCACGTTCAGGTCGCTCAAGCCAATGTATCCCTTGATAACCCATCACATGTGCAATTTCACGGCCCATATACCATTTTTCAGTACCATTAGAATCCCCTTTCTTAAAAGTATACTGTTGAGCAGCGCATTGATATGTCGCTAGAGAGGATATAATGGTGAGCAGAACAAGACTAATCTTTCTCATAAAATTCCTTTGGGCAATTTTATTCGCTCAAGTAGCAGCTAAGCAAGCAGATTGGCGGGAAGCCTGATCTGGTCGGCGTAAAATTTGATCCTTTTGGTTTTACGTTGTAGTAGTTCAACGCGTTCTATTTTATCGTATTTATGACTGTAAAATACTTCTACATAAAAATCTGACAGCAGGTAAAGGTTGATTTTATATGCATAATATCGGATCGAAACCATGAATGTCCCATCCCGGTAGAGCGTCTCCACCATGTCGTCCATTTTCATGTCTAAAAATTCTCCTTTGCCTATCATCCTCTCCGTCCTTTATTGCAACTAATATTCAAAATCTACAACTCTTCTCTCAGCAACTACTTTTCCAATAAATTGCCCGGCTTCTTTATGCGCTTCGTGATTGGCATAGCCGACCAAATCTGCCTTGGTCTGGTGCGTAGAAGTTAGTACAACGTCAAAGGCTGCATCGGAAGTATTGAAATTAACGCCGACTTCGATCGTGTCTATTTGCGGAACCAACGGTTTTAATGCCAGTAATTTTTCTTTGACAATGCGGATATTTTCAGCTTTGCTATTTCCTTCCGCCTCTTCCTTGAGCTTCCACATGACTATATGTTTGATCATTCTCTGTACGTTTTATCTCTGATTATTGAGATGCAAATAAATGAATAGTTTTAGAAATATAAAATCAAGGGCTCTACTGCTTTCATGATGTATACACGAAAATTCAAGTAAAAAAGGGTTAAAAAACCATGAACAGCACATCGAATCCTTCAAGTCAGAAAAATGGATTATCTTTGAGGCCGTTGACAACAGGGTTTTGAAGTGTTATGAAATTTATTGGCATTCTTTTCTTCATTTTTATGTTTGCGCTTTCGCAAAGCTTTGCGCAGTTTCTGATTCCCGGAGAGGGAATTATGGATGTAAAAATTGGCGCAGATTGGGATGAAGTAGAATGGGAACTTGGATTCAAGGGGCATATGAGCGATAAGGAAGATGTCAGCCCGGAGGTGCAACTTATCGCAGACAATGCAGGGCAGGACTTTGATTTTGCTGTGAGCTATCAGCATATTATGTGGCTGCCTGTCACGACCTTGCTCTTTAAGGAGGGCAAAGTCTGCATGATACAATTGGGGAGCGATGCTGAGTACAATCAAATGCTGTGCGAAAACATCGGGACTATGGAAGGACTGAATTTCTGGGATAATGCCGCCAAAATCCATGAAATCTATGGGAACGAAAAATTAGAATCAAAAACCAGCGATGGAATTACTTACAAAATTTGCAAAGGAAGAGGAATCGCTGTTGGGTTGGAGGAAGATGAAGTGAGAACCATGCTTATTTTTCAACCTTCCATTGAGTAAAAACTATTTTCTTTGATATATTTACTTTAATTATTTGAAAAACACCTATTTAACTTAACCGCAAAATATTTGACTATGAAATCAGGGAATTATTACCAATGGAGCAGTAAAATTTTACTGACATTTGCTATCGGCATTTTGATTGCTTGCGGCTCTGACAAGAAAAAAGAAGGAAGTGCCGCCAAAGAATTTGATGCCGCCAAAGCGCAATTGAAAGAAAAAGTAGAAAAAACAATGCGGGATATTCCCTCGCCTTCTGAAATTCCATATATCATAAAAGGAACAGGCGCGGATTTCAATCCGAGCATCGTCAATGACAATAAAAAATATGAATCATACACTATATCTACTAAAAAAGCAGCATTCAACCTTGGTGTATATGCTACCGACATTGGTTACTTGAGTAGCTATGGCAAAACTCAGGAGGCACTCAACTATATGGATGTTTGCCTGAAACTTGCCGAGACGATTGGCACACAAGATGCCGTGGATATGAAGGTGATAGAGCGGTTTGAAAACAACCTATCAAACACAGATAGTTTGGCGAGTATCATCGATCAGGTGATTGCCAATAGTGATTCCTACTTGCAATCCAACGATCGAGATAATGTTGCCGCACTTATGATTGGGGGATCATTTATTGAAGGAATGTACATTTCTACACAAATCATCAATACCTATCCAAAAGATTTGTTGCCGAATGACAAAAGGATGGAGATTCTTGCTCCGTTGGTGCAAATGCTGGTAAATCAAAAAGAATCGCTCAAAGATGTGATCGATTTGCTGGAAGGTGTGGACAACAAGGAAGATTGGGAGATAGCCACCATCAATAGCTTGAATGAATTGTATGATAACTATTCTAAATTTGATCCGATGGGCAAAATAAGGGATGGAAAAGGAAATGAAGTGCTTAATGATGAATTGCTTTCGCGATTGACCAATCAGGTGGATTCTATCAGGACGAATATAGTTTATTAAACATATATGTACCATATCAAAAAGTATTGGAGAGCGATCTTCAATACTTTTTTTGTTTATTGACAACTGAAAAGCTTAAAATTTCCATGGAATAGCAATCAATGAGTGAGCAATTACTAGAAGCTGTAATACGATTATTTGCCCTTTTGGCAAGGCTTGATGGCGTGGACAAGAAGGAACGCTCCAAGATGCAAAACCTCCTTGCTTCAAGGCTGAATCAAGAAATGATCGGCACATATATGGATATGTTCGACAGGTATTGCAATTTCGATGCCGTGAGCGGCACCAATGCCATGGCTGAGATTTCCTATATCAGTAGGCAGATCAACGGTGAGCTCACCCAGCAGCAAAAGATATTTTTGATTTCAGAATTGACGCAACTTATCTATGCCGATAATGTGTTGTCTGAAAAGGAAGCAGCTGCCCTTCTCACCATCAGTAAAGAACTTCGCATTGATGAAAAGGAGCTAAAATCCATCCGAAATTTTGTTGTCGCAGAGCGGATTGAGGAATTTGATATTCATCAAATATTGTTTGTTGGTAATCATTTAGAAGGAATTCCTGAAGAAAACAGCATGGTGCCAGAAGGGGAATTTCATGGGTTTCTAGCCATTTTGCATCTACAATCCATCAAGCCCTTCTTCCTCAGATACTTTGGCAATTCCACTATTTTCCTCAATCAAATTCCCCTTGAAAGTGGCAAAGTAGAAATCATACCCTCGGGGGCTGCCATTCGCAGTGATAGGTGCAAAGCAATGTACTACAGCGACCTGCTCAGTCATTTTCACAGCCACAAGGTAGAAACGCCAATTACTTTCAAAGCAGAAAATATCCGATATACATTTAAAAATGGAAATATCGGTTTACAGGATATTTCGATCAGTGAGACCAACGGTAGCCTGGTTGGAGTGATGGGGGCCAGTGGCTCCGGCAAGTCCACGCTTTTCAATGTGTTGAATGGAAATATGCGGCCCGATACTGGTCAGGTATGCATCAATGGTATAAATATCCATAAAGAAAAAAGCAGGCTACGTGGCTTGATAGGATATGTGCCGCAGGATGATTTGCTGATAGAAGAGCTTTCTGTCCAACAAAATTTATACTATGCAGCGAAGCTTTGCTTTGAAGACCTCACCGATCAAGAAATACAGGAATTGGTAGAAAGGACACTCGTCAGTCTTGGTTTGCACGAAATCAAGAATCTTAAAGTTGGCAATGCACTGCAAAATATCATCTCCGGAGGACAAAGGAAAAGATTGAATATTGGCCTGGAATTGCTCCGAGAACCCATGGTGCTGTTTGTGGATGAGCCGACTTCCGGGCTTTCCTCCAGAGATTCTGAAAATATCATGGACTTGCTCAAGGAGCTGTCACTGCGTGGAAAATTGGTTTTTGTAGTCATCCACCAGCCTTCTTCAGACATTTTCAAAATGTTTGATAAGCTCTTCATTTTGGATAAGGGTGGATACCCGATATACTATGGAAATCCCATGGAGGCGGTGGCATATTTTCGGGAAGCAACCAGACTTGTAGACAAGCAAACCGGTTCATGTCATGTCTGTGGCAACGTGAACGCCGAACAAATTTTCAACATTATCGAAGCACGTGTGGTGGATGAGTATGGCCGACATACCGAGCAGAGAAAGATCACCCCAGCTACCTGGAATCAGGTTTATAAAGAAAAACTAGAGGTTGATGAGGTGCCGATCATCACAGAAGAACCTCAGGAAGTATTGCACATTCCAGGGCGGATCAAGCAACTCGGTATTTTTATTGCAAGGGACTTTAGGGCGAAATTAGCGAATAGACAATATGTGCTGATCAATTTGATAGAAGCTCCTTTGTTGGCGATTTTTCTAGCAGCATTGGTAAGGTATTTCCCCATAGACGGACAATCTACATATTCTTTTCAGGACAATGTAAACATCCCTGCTTATATCTTTATTGGGATTATCGTGGCTTTGTTTATGGGGCTGACGGTCAGTGCGGAAGAGATCATCAAAGACAAAAAAATCCTGAAGCGTGAATCGCTGCTTCATCTGAGCCGGGGAAGTTACCTTGTCTCCAAGTTGGTTTTATTGTTCGGTATTTCAGCGGTGCAGACGGCTACTTTTGTGATCATTGGCAATATGATCTTAGGTATTCATGGTATGTATTTTTCCTATTGGCTGGTATTTTTCTCAGCTTCTTGTTTTGCCAATGTGCTTGGGTTGAATATTTCTGCATCGTTCAATTCTGCCATTACGATTTACATTCTAATTCCGCTATTGCTTATCCCACAGATCTTGCTCAGTGGAGTTGTAGTGAAATTTGATCAGCTTAATCCTGCTTTTGGGTCTATGACCAACGTGCCACTGATCGGTGACCTGATGGCTTCGCGGTGGGCCCACGAAGCATTGATGGTCCACCAGTTCAAAAACAATAAATACGAAAAGCTATTTTATGACATGGACAGGGAAATCGCGATGTCTGATTATAAAACCGCATATTATCTGCCAAAGGTGGAATCATTGTTGGAATATTCCTTTACAAATGGAAATTCAACAAATGAAGAAATACAACAAAGGGTTTCGCACCATTTGAGCGTAGCGCGCCATGAAATAGTATCCGAAATCCATGAATTGGGCACGAATGATTTACCATGGATTGACAATGTTAATTCGGGGCAATTGGATTCGGTGACTTTTGAAAATGCGCAAAATTACCTGACCACTGTGAAGCGGCTTTATGTCAATAGAAATACCGAGGCGGAGAATGCCAAGAATACACTCATCAAAGAAATGACTGCTTCACCGAAAAAGGCGCAGGCTTTTCAGCAGTTAAAAAAGAAACATACCAATGACAAAGTGACCTCAATCGTTTATGATAAGAGCGAAAAAACCATGGTATTGGAGCATGACGGGGAGTTGGTTCAGAAGGTGTATCCGATTTTTTCCGACCCAAAACCTACAGGATTTTTTGATTTTCGGGCGATGTTTTATCAACCCCATAAACACTTTGCAGGTAAGTATTTCGACACGCTTTTTTTTAATGTATGGATCATCTGGTGCATGTCATTGATTTTGGTCGTGGCACTTTATTTTGATTTGTTGAGAAAATGCCTTGCCATGATGGGAAGGATTAGGGTTTAGGCCAAGTCTAAATTTCATACGTCGATTTATATTTTCTTATTTGGGTTTCGTACTTTTAAATTTTTGAGCCAATTCATTTCACATAGAAACCAATAAATAGCGCAGCCATGTTTTTTATCTTCTCCAAACTGTTTGGCTATCTCATCAAGCCGTTCAACGTAATCATGGTTTTTTTACTGCTTTCGGCCATCATCAGGAATAAGGTGTGGAAGAAGCGATTGAGATGGACATCGTTGGTTTTATTCCTGGTTTTTTCGAACCCCATCATTTACAATGAATGTATTTTGTGGTGGGAAAAGCCTGCTATTTCCATCAATTCGCTGGATGACGACTATGACCTCGCGGTGGTTTTGGGTGGCACTACAGATGTGGACAGGGAACCAAAAGACAGGTTGTTTTTCCACAAGGGAGCAGGCAGGGTCACACATGCACTCAATTTGTACCATGCCGGCAAAGTAAAGAAAATCCTGTTTACAGGAGGGAATGCCCGGCTGTTTGAAGACCCCAACCGCGACAACTCCCCGATCTACAATTTTTACGTGATGTGTGGCGTGGCTCCAGAAGACATCATTATCGAAAGTGCCTCTCGCAATACCCGGGAAAACGCAGCTTTTGTCAAGCAGCTGGTGGAAAACAACAAGCACAGCGGCAAGGTGTTGCTCGTCACGTCCGGATTTCACATGCGCAGGGCAGAGGGGGTATTTAAGAAAGTCGGTATCGACGTGACGGGGTTTAGCACTGATTTCTATTCGCCCATTCCCAAAGACCGTTTCCAATTCGATAGTTTTATTCCATCAGCCGTCGTGCTCAACTACTGGAACTTCCTGATAAAAGAATGGATCGGATATATGGTCTATTCGATTTCAGGGTATATTTAGGGGAGGGGCACCGACATAAACGGCCTAACGAAAACCACATCTTCCAGTGGAAAAACTGGCCAAAAAGCCTTGTTTTTTACATAAATTAGTTTCAACAAGTGGTTTGGATAGCTGAAATATGTTTATATTGAAAAAGACCAACGTAAATATTCAATATGAAGATAGCTGTATTATCAAGAAATCCTAAACTGTATTCTACTAAACGTCTAGTAGAGGCAATCGAACAAAGAGGTCATGAATCGGTGATAATTGATCATCTAAAGTGTATAATCGAATTAGAAAAAAAATCTCCTAAAATCTTCTATAATGGTGAGCATTTAGAGAATATTGATGCAATAATACCCAGAATAGGCGCTTCGGTCACTTTCTATGGAACTGCCGTTGTAAGGCAATTTGAAATGATGAAAGTCTTTTCTGCAGTTGAATCCCAAGCTTTGGTTCGATCAAGGGATAAACTTAGAAGTTTACAAATACTATCAAGAGCTGGTGTGGGGTTACCTAAAACTACATTTGCTGACAGTTCGAAATATGCCGATCACATTGTGAAAAGTGTTGGTGGGGCACCACTTATAATCAAATTGTTGGAAGGGACTCAAGGTCTAGGTGTTGTAATGGCCGAAACAAATAACGCTGCTAATTCAGTAATGGAGGCATTTGATGGACTGAATGCAAGAGTAATTGCTCAACAATTTATTAAGGAAGCTGGAGGTGCTGACATCAGAGTATTTGTGGTTGATGGAGTAGTTGTTGGGGCAATGAAAAGACAAGGAAAAGAAGGGGAGTTTAGATCGAATTTGCATAGAGGGGGAAGCGCATCGATAGTTGAATTATCTGATCAGGAAGAATTAACAGCAATTAAAGCCACCAAGGCCATGGGGTTGGGTGTGGCAGGAGTTGATATGTTACAATCATCCAACGGCCCATTGGTACTCGAAGTGAACTCATCACCAGGTCTTGAGGGTATTGAAAACGCAACTAAAAAGGATATTGCGAAAGAAATAATTAAGTACGTAGAAAGAAACGTGGATTAAGAAGGTACAACAATTAAGCTCTAATGCAGTGAAGTAAGGCTTCGGTTCATTGGAGCGCGTGTTGGACTCCTACCTTCGGTGGCGGGGTTGGCTATGGGGATTGAATGAAAATATAGAGTGCCTTACCCTTGGGCCTTTCATGGATTTTAGAGACTTTTTGGCATCAACCAGTATTTTTGGTCTTAAGAGATTTGAAAGTACGGCAAGCTCAGATTTCCAAAATCTTTTTCTTAAAAATAAGATGGTGAAACTGGAAAAACGGTAAATCCGCTGCATTCTGCCTAGAAGCCCCTAGCATGATTCAAAGATTTATCCCTTATAAGACAATTCGGTAGAAACCCTTTCCGGAAATTCTATAATCAAGCTTTATTTTGTATGTTGAATGTTACTATTCATCCTTAACTCAAATAATAATGAAAATTTTAACTGATTTGGTTGCCCGCATTTTATTTATCATTCCTTTAGTAGGGTTTGGATTTGGACACTTTGCCAATGCAGGTGCCATGGCAGGAATGGTTCCCATTCCCGGAGGGGTCATATGGATTTATCTTACCGGTGCTGCCATGCTTGCGGCTGCAGTTTCTATTATTATCAAAAAGAAGGCTGCCCTGGCAACTTTACTGCTTGGGATAATGCTTGTGATTTTTGCGTTGTCCATACATCTGCCCGGAATGATCGGAGCTGAGGACGCCATGCAATCGCAGAGTGCCATGGCCATGATGTTGAAAGACCTAGGCCTCGCCGGAGGGGCGTTTTTTATGTCAGGTGTATTCAGGAAAGAAGAAGCGGCATAAAGACAAGGCACCATTCATATTAAATAAAGGAGGCTGCCGATTTGAGCCTTTTAAAACACATTGGTTTAAAGTGTCAATTTACCCTTTCAAAAACATTGGATGTTTTCTTCGACAACGAGAGCGAAGCATCCGATGTTTATTATGATAGATGTAATTACCCCTTCCCTCAAGTTTAGCGCAGCGTCACTTGAGGTATCTCCTAATTGCCACACTTCTCCCACGATTCCCAGCTTTGGGAAGATAAAAGTTGAGCCAAAAGCAGAAACTGCGATTCATTTCAAAGGGCCCCTCTTGCCCCTCGCAGCACCAAAAACCATCTAAAATCCATGATAGCAGGCTTAGGAGCTATTCGCTCCATTAGCTATTGCTGTACATGAGGATAAGCTGTTTTTCTATTTTGAAACCTGAGAATGCTGTCTTTTACGATTACCCCTTTATCTATATTTATGGCATTTTGAATGGTGGCGTTTTCCGGCCAGCTTGCCCGTCCTTTAATTACTGAAGGTATATGCACCACCAGTGCAGCTGAAATTGATCTGGAAGCGCTTTCCCAAAAATAACTCGGGGTATGATCAACAGCATAGTAATCAATCTTATTCACTGATATCATCGGATCCTTGAAAGTTGTAGGCTTGGCAAAATAAAACCCCATTCCTTCGTCGCAGCTCACATCTATAATCAAGCTGCCCGGTCTCAAGCAGGATTTTTCATCCTCATTTACATAATTAATCGGATCGTCGGTATCCTGAAATGTGCCATTGATAATTATTTCAGATTCGTGGATCAAGTCTTGCAAGGGTCGTTCAGTTCCGTCATGTTCCACTACCAGCATGCGAGGTTCGTGCTCTTGACCTTTTCTAATACGAACATAATGTACATCCAAAACCTCTTCTCTCACTTCGTGATCAGGCCTTTGGATACAAATGGTAATATCCCTGAACCCATGGGCCTTCAACGCATAGATGGCCCCTCGGCTCACCGCGCCAAAGCTAAAGATGATTACCTTTCTTTGATTGCCATAGTGACCGTCTATCCCTTTCAGTTGTAACGCGTGTATCACAGCGCAATAGCCGGCCATTTCGTTATTTTTATAAAAGGTATGCCTACCGACCTGACCACTTGGGAACCATGCATGCATGTCCTCAAATGCAATTAACGTCAGCTTCTTATCTATTGCCTTTTGGGTGATTTCATTTTGTTGCGCACAGTGAGGGTATCCCCATATCATACCTCCTTCTTTTATTTTCTTCAAATCCGACAATATGGGCTTGGCAATAATGGCAGATCCAAGGTCTGTTAGTATTTCGTCACGGGAAGCTACACCACCAGTCAGTTCTTTGATTTGATCATCGTCAAAATGGAAAGGTATGCCATACCCTTTTTCAAAGATTAGTTGTTTGCGAATAGATTCGGGAAGTCTGTTTAGATGCTCCGGATGGACAGGAACACGTCTTTCGTCTTCTTTTTGGGATGTGCCGATTACACCCATGGTCAATAAGGTCATGCGATTCTCTTTTAAGTAGAGACGGGTTGCGGATTAATGCGGTAGGCAAAGCGTCGGGATAGAACTCTTAATATGGGTTAGTATCTAGAAGTCAGACATCAAGTGACAACTATGTTTCATTAATCAAATAAGGCCTTGAAATGTGCGCCTAGAGTGTTCGCTTATATGATATGAGCTTTTGATTAAGATCAACGGATAGATAATCCTAGGATAAAGGTAGCCATTTAATCGATACTATGTTCCTCTATCAAGCTTATTCAACTAATAAATCATTATATGGCAGAGAAAAAACTGGTAACAAATGATGCAGTACATGTCTCTAAGCGGTTATTTGAAAGTGTAAGGCAAAACTGATACTTTAGTAAAGATTAATTAGGCTCAGAGGCAGTGCCTTATCTGAATATTGTAAGCCATTGAATGGAAATGAATAAGAAAGTAATCAATAGTATTTGCCCTTCGAACAAACAAGAATGGAGATCATGGCTTGAAAAAAATCACCTTGTGGAGGATTCCGTCTGGCTGATTATACATAAGAAAAGCGCTGCCACGCCAACAATCACATGGAGCGATGCTGTAGATGAAGCACTTTGTTTTGGGTGGATTGATAGCGTACGACGGCCGATTGATACAGAAAGGTATATGCAATATTTTGGCAAAAGAAAAGCTGCAAGCACTTGGTCAAAAATCAATAAGGATAAAATAGAGCTTTTAATTGAGCAAGGATTGATGTCGCAAGCTGGACTTGAAAGTATCGAAAAAGCAAAGTTAAATGGCTCTTGGACAATTTTGGATGAGGTAGAAAAGCTGATAATCCCAAATGATTTAGAAAATGAGCTTAAAAACCATCCTAATTCCATGGACTTTTTCATGGGTTTAAGCAAATCTGTACGAAAGGCAATGTTGCAATGGGTCGTGTTGGCAAAACGACCAGAAACCCGACAAAAGCGAATAAAGGAAATTGCAGAGCAGGCCAGTAAAAATCTAAGGCCGAAACAGTTCTAACAGATAACTGTCTGAACAACTAAG
Organism: Bacteroidia bacterium; assembly: GCA_030426345.1. Taxonomy (GTDB): domain Bacteria; phylum Bacteroidota; class Bacteroidia; order Cytophagales; family Cyclobacteriaceae; genus JAAUQL01. The sequence goes on along the minus strand of JAUHYU010000033.1, from coordinate 240 downwards.
AAAAAGCATCTAAAATCCATGAAATGAAATGTTAGTTCCGCATGGATTGAAGTGCTTCCTAAATCCAATATATTAAAGCCACGATGTAGTGTATTTTGTTCGTAACATTCTTAAATTAGTACTGCCTTAATCGACATTGGATTGCATTCTATTTCCACCTCAGATTGGGCTCAGCGAAATCCATGGATATTTACATGTTTGTTGGGTTTTTAATGGTTGAAGATGAATCGCACGTTAATA
>JAUHYU010000139.1 GCA_030426345.1 Bacteroidia bacterium | reverse complement strand
TTAACTGCGCCAACGCTTCGTTTATCCCTATCCGAATAAGCCAGGTGGAAAATGAAGATTCCAACTTGAATTGGTACAGCTTGGTATAGGCCTTGATATAGCTGTTTTGCATCACATCTTCGATCTCGGCTTCATCTTTCATATAGCTCCTGGCAACCCGATAAAGTTTTTGATTGTTTCTCCGCACCAATATTTCATAGAGCTCCTTTTCCCCGCTAAGTATGCGCCTTATTACGTCACGGTCTTTTATTTTTTGATTGTTGAAATCATTGATATGTATCATTTCCATTCGTCTGTCTTTTTGATTTAGATAAGGAAAAGCAAAAAAAGTTACAAACTTTTGTATCCTATTTCAAAATCCACGATCCAAAACATGTAACAAATTTATAAACAATTAAAAGAATAAGATCATGGATTCAAATGTGCAGTTAGTAAAAAAAGTTTTGAAGTTCACTTTTGGTATAGTGCCAATCGTCGCCGGCCTGGACAAGTACACGAACGTTTTAACAGACTGGAGTCATTATGTTTCGGATGGAATGGCCGGAATGTTGCCTTTTGAACCTGCTACATTTATGATGATAGTGGGCGTTGTTGAAATTGTTGCTGGGGTTTTGGTATTGACAAAAACGAAAATTGGTGCTTATATTGTTTCAGCTTGGTTGACAGCCATTGCTTTATCATTGATATTAAGCTGGAGCTATGTGGATGTTGCCGTTAGGGATTTGGTAATGGCAATTGGAGCTTTCTCTTTAGCAAAACTTTCAGAAAACGATTAATCCATTTCAAACCATTTAAACAATGAAGGTAAACGGAAATATGGTGTTGTTGAAAGAAATCGGGTTGAATACCAATCATCACGCGACGGTCAAAAACCCGTTGCGCGATGATGCTTTCGCGATGGACGATGCCATAAAAATCAAATTGATTTCAGAAAAATTTAAGGATATTATTGAAATATTGGGGCTTGACCTTGCGGATGACAGTCTGAAGGATACGCCCAAGAGGGTAGCCAAAATGTATGTAAATGAAATTTTCAGTGGCCTGAATCCCAAAAATAAGCCGAAGATAACTGTATTTAAAAACACGTATAACTATCATACGCCATTAGTGGAACTTAACATTCCGTTCACCTCTTTTTGCGAACACCATTTTGTGCCCATCCAGGGAACGGCAAATATTGCATACATACCAAATGATTATGTGATCGGCCTGTCAAAGATCCACCGGCTTGTGGATTATTATGCACGCCGGCCCCAGGTACAAGAACGCTTGACAATGCAGATTTTACAGGAGCTGACAACAACACTTAAAACCGATGATGTGGGAGTTGTTTTAAAAGCCAGTCATAGCTGTATTTCTTGCCGTGGGGTTGAAGATTCGGGCAGCTCAACTGTAACGTCGGCATTTTCTGGTCAAGTAAAAGCAGACAATAATTTGATGTCGATTTTGCTCGGCACCAAATAGCGATCATGGATTTTAGAGGCTTTTTAAGGGCAAAAATGAAGCCTTTGCGTAAAGCATTTTCACATCCCGGGAATCAAACAATTCAAATTGCTATTTGACAATTGCAAGGTCGAATCAATATTATAGGATATAAAAGCATGTTTTTTCCATGAAGCAATAGCCTGTTTGCCTTTCTTTTTGATAGTATAATAGGAATAGAAACTAATTCTGTTTTCAATATTTTTTTATTCTGTCAAAAAATTGTCAATGATAAAAAACCTACAGAGCTTGATGCTAGTCGTGGCTCTTTTTGCTTGCAGCCCAACTCCTGAAAAACCTGCTAAAATCCATGAAACCAATACCCAGGCATATATAGACAAACCCTTTGTACAGGAATACCACGAGGGATATATCGTCGATAAAAATATAGAAGACGCTAATGATGTTCGTGCGATTCAGCCTGACGACAATGGCAATATTTGGATCGCCACCAAGCATGGCGTTTATATGAAAAAACCAGATAGTCGAGAATGGAAGCTTATGATTTCCGGGGTTGACCAAGGCCCGGCTTATGATGTAAAGATTGACAAAAACAATGAGGTTTGGATAGCCACCTGGAATGGTTTATACCGATTTAGGGATGGAAAAGCATCAAAAATCCATGGGCCAAAACCTCCATTGGCAAAGGTGGTCATAGCAAAAGAAGGCGTTTATGCCTTAGGGCCGTTGGGCATTTGGCTAAACCAAAATAATTCATGGGAAAAGAAAGATTATCTCACGGGAAATAGCATCCGTGTTGCACTCTCTGATGGAAAAAATGGCCTTTGGATTGGAACTGATGTTGGTTTGTTTCATTGTGCTGATGGAAAAACAACGGCTTATCAAGCCAATGAGGATTTGATCAGTGCGTATGTGCGTGGGATGGATTATGCAGAAAATGGCGATCTATGGGTCGGTGGACTTGGTGGGGTATCTATCAGAAATACCACCCAAATGATAGGGGAGAAGCGACCTGAAGATGGCATTACCAATTCTGAAGTTACGGTAGTGAAAAGGTCTCCTGACGGCACGATGTGGGTTGGAACTAATTATGGAATCACACGATTTACCCCTGGGGAAAAGGAATATTCTGTTCGCCTGAGTCGTCGGTGGCTCATGTCTGATCAGGTTCGTGATATTACTTTTGATGCTTCTGGAAATGCTTGGATCGCCACAGCTAACGGCGTGAGTGCGATCAAAAAGAAGGAGATGACATTGGCTGAAAAAGCAGATTACTTTTACAATAGATTGATCCAGCGACATGTGCGTGATCCATGGATTGTGGCACGTTTTCACTTGGATATTCCGGGTGATACTACATCGATTGTTCCCGATGATGACGACAATGATGGGGAATATACCTCTAACTATTTGGCGATGGAGTCTTTTCGATACGCAACTACCAAAGACCCTGTGGCAAAAGAACGCGCCAAAAAAGCGTTCGACTTTTTATACCTGCTTAGAGAAATTACCGAGCAGGATGGTTTTTTTGCCCGAACGATTATCCCTATTTCTTGGGATAAATCGCATGACATGAACCGCACTTATACACCTCATGAGCTTGCGGATAAATTAATCAGCGATCCTCGTTCCAAACCTGTGGAAATTCGTTGGCATGTTTCTAAAGATGGCAATTGGAAGTGGAAAGGCGATACAAGTAGCGACGAATTTTGTGGCCATTTTTTTGGCTATTATTGTTACTATACCCTTGTGGCAGACAATGAAGAAAAGGAACGCATTGCTGACCATGTGAGCCAAATTATGAATCACCTAACGCGCAATGATTTCAATGCTGTCGATGTGGATGGCGAGCATACCCGATGGGGCGTATGGTCACCAAAGCGCATCAATGGAGATTTAGATTGGTCGCCCGAAAAGGCACTGAATTCTTTGGAATTGCTATCCTTTTTGAAATTCACCTATCACGTTACCGGAGATGAAAAGTATCAGGACGCCTATCTCCATTTGATCAAGAAGGAAGGATACCTCGAAAATGCCAAAAAACTCCATAACACGAATCCTTCTTATGAGACGTACTTCGATATATTTCTTTCATTGTACATGTATCCAGCACTGATCAATTATGAAAATGATCCATCGATCAAGCAGGCTTATGTCGAGCACCTTAACAATTGGTTTCAAAAGCATAAAAAATCCATGAGCCCGTTGGTCAATTTCACCTATAATTATTTGACAGGTGGGAATGACGAACTTGACAATTCTATATTTTTTCTAAAAGATGCTCCACTTGATCTAGTCGATTGGTATATCGATAATGGAAGAAGAGAGGATTTGCAAGTGGTCAGGAGTCCAATTCTGGAAGATTTACAAGTGGATGAATTGAGGCCACCAAGTGAATATCGCACCATCCGTTGGGACAAGAATCCATTTGTGGCCGTGGCGGGAAATCCATCGGAAGAACTAGAACCAGTTTTTTGGCTGTTGCCTTATTGGATGGGAAGGTATCAGGGATTGATTGTGGAAAAATAAAACTAGCGAATTTTTGAATTATGAAAAAGGGACTTTTAGCAAATCTAATTATTATAGGCATGTCGCTCGGGACTGCGTGGGCGATTCGTGGGCAATTTGGGCATGAGCAGGGTGCGGCATGGGCAGGAGCTATTGGCTCTATTTGTATTTTGCTTGTCGCGAATCGTGCTGATTGGTATGCCAAGCTATTTAAAGCGACTCTTGGTGGGGCAATTGGCTGGGGGCTAGGAGGCATTATGAGCTATGGCATCTTGGTGGGCTATGGGCATGGCACTGATTTCGTCAATGTGTACTATGGACTTTTGATGCTTTTTGTGGTTGGGGGGCTTTATGGGTTTATGGGAGGAGGACTGTTTGGACTCGTACTTTCAGATTCGAAGAAAAACCCTGTGAAATGGGCTTTATTGGTTATTGGCATGACTGCCGGAGGAATAATCACTTACTTCTTTTTGATCATGCAGTGGGAATGGCTTATGACACCTCCAAGAACCGAAATATGGGCAGCCTGTCTAGGAATGGCATTTTTCCTTACCTGGTTTTTAATAAAATACGGCAACAAATCCGCACTTCGTGTAGCGGTGTTTTCAGGGCTTGGCGGAGGGTTTGGATTTGCTTTGGGCAATTTCTTTCAGGTGTTGGGCAATGCCTCGGAAATTCATTTCAATTTTTGGAATGTAATGGAATACACGCTCGGTTTCCTGGGCGGAATTGGCATGGCCTACGGCACGTTTACCTCCGAGTGGGAAACTACGGAACCCGTGCAGAAAAAAACATCAAATTTTGTCCCGATATTATTGGCAGTGATGTTCATCCCATTTGTCGTATGGGATCAGTCGTTTACCATGGAGAATTTAGAGCGTAATTATGCAAACCTACTTGATTCAGGATCAGATGCGTTTGCGCAAATTGTTCAATATGTGGCATTGGCAATTATTGTGGCGCAGACCATTTTTGTTTTGATAAAATACCATTATCGGAAATCTAATGAATTGGTTTCCTATTCTGAAAGTGATGTAAAAGTATTTTTTATCAGTCATTTTGGGATTTATCTTCTCTTTAGTTGGTTGATTACCGGGGCAATTGTTAGTACCTATCGCATCGAACAATATTTGTACATTGTCAATTATATTATTGTCTTATTGATGTTGCCAAGGCTGAAACCTGTTTTTGTGACCAATCATATCGATGGACGAAAGTGGGCAAGAAACTTTGGTTTCGTATTGCTAATCATGGCTTTTTTGGCAATTGTTGCCATTAATTCCCATGGGCCAAGAGAAAAGGAGCAAAAGCGATTTGAAAATTTCTAATATAGTGTGGGTTGTGAAGCAATGTTTTATTTTTAGAGAAATAAGGTTAGGAATATGAAAAATGTAGCAGTAGTAGGTTTTGGGTTTATGGGTATGACCCATACCGCCAATATTCTAAAAAATAAAAACTTGAATTTGGCCGCTATTGTGGACAAAGATGTAGATGGCATCGAGTCAAAAATCACTTCTGGAAGTGGTAATTTTTCCATAGAAGGCATTGATTCAAATATAATTGCTTCAATAAATAAGTATGCAGATTTAGACGATTGCCTGCAAAATGAAGCCTTGGATGCTGTGCATATCTGCGTACATACCAACCTGCATTATGATTTGGCAAAGAAGGTGCTTTCAAAAGGGATCGCGGTATTCTTGGAAAAACCCATGACCCTGGATATTGTGCAAGGCGAAGAATTGATTGCTCTCGCTGCGAAAAACAATACACTTTTCATGGTTGGGCATGTGTTGCGGTTTATGTCTCCATATCAGAAATTAAAAACATGGATTGATGATGAAACTTATGGCGAATTGCGCTTTTTATCCATGACACGCTTTTCCGGAGTTCCGGCTTGGGGGGAGTGGAAAGAAAGGCAAAGTTCTTTTGGTTCATCCGGAGGAGCACTTTTTGATTTGCTGATCCACGATATTGATTTTGTGAATTATCTTTTTGGAGCTCCGGATAAAATCAAAAGTGATATTCTGCCAGGAGCACTAAGTATCCATGATTATATCAGTGCTTTTTGGAGTTATGATGATTTAAATTTAAAGGTAAAACTTGAAGGTGGAAATACATTCCATAGCAATTTTCCTTTCCAGGCGGGGTACATGGCAAACTTTGAAAATGCCAGCATACTTTTTACCACCATGAAGCCAGAAATTATCCAAGTGACGAATAATGAGGAAGTGCACGAAGTAGATGCAGAAGATGGTGGCGATGGATTTTATAATGAAATTACCTATTTCCATGAATGCTTGAAAAATCAAGAGCAACCAGAAAAATGTATGCCACAATCATCATTGGAAACTATCAAAATTTGTTACCAACACGTAAATTAGAAAAATAAAATCATAAGAAATTAAATACAAAAATGAATAATAAATTAGCAATAAACGGCGGACCGAAAACAATCAATAAAACTTTTCCGTGGCCGATTTTTGATGAAAGTGATGTACAAGCTGTTGCTGAAATTGCAGCATCCGGTGCATGGGGAAATCCAGATTGTGACGGTTTGGTTCTGGAAGTAGAGCAGAAATTTGCCAAATTTTGCGGCAGCAAGTATGCACTGTCCTGTGTGAATGGATCTGTTGCCTTGCGCTTGGCACTGATTGCTTGCGGCGTGAAACCAGGGGACGAAGTAATCGTGCCGCCATACACTTTCATTGCCACGGCATCGATTGTGCTAGAAGCCAATTGCGTTCCTGTGTTTGTAGACATCCTTCCTGAAACTTATAATATGGATCCTAAGGAGCTGGAAAAAGCCATCACACCAAAAACAAAGGCGATTATTCCTGTGCATTTTGCCGGACAAGCGTGCAACATGGATGCCTTGATGGAGATTGCAAAAAAGCATGATCTCAGGATCATAGAAGACACAGCTCACGCACATGGTGGAGAATATAAAGGCAAAAAATTAGGAAGTATCGGTGATGCAGGATGTTTTAGTTTTCAATCGTCTAAAAACCTGACGAGTGGTGAAGGTGGCATGATTGTGACTGACGATGAAGCACTTTATGATATGATGAATTCTCTGCGCAATGTCGGCAGGGTAAAAGGAGGGCAATGGTACGAGCATCATAATCTTGGATGTAATTATCGGATTACTCAGCTACAGGCCGCTTTACTTGCGACTCAGCTGGATAGGCTGGAAGAGCAGACACAGCGAAGGAATGAGAATGGTTTATACCTAAATTCCCTATTGGAAAAAATTCATGGAATTCAACCGCTTTCCCGAGGTCTTGGCGAGACATTGCACACGTATCATATTTATATTTTCAAATATGATAAGGCTGAATTTAATAATCTGTCCAAGCGGGAATTTGCAGAAATGTTGGCGGCGGAAGGAGTGCCATCTTTTATGGGATATCCAGAGCCATTATACAAACAGCCGTTATTTCAGGAGAAGAACTTTTTGTGCTATGCGATACCTGAGGAAGTGGATTATACCAATGTGCATTGTCCCGAAACAGAAAAGGCATGCTATGAAGATGCTGTTTGGATCATGCAAAATACCATGCTGGGAACCAAAGAAGATATGGATTTGATTGCTGCTGCAATTTTGAAAATACAGGATGCGGTTAGTAAATAGTTTTTAGCTGTTATCGTGACATATAAAGCAATTTCCCTTTAATTGGGAGATTGTTTTTCCATTGAGCATATAAATGACAATGGCGTATATTTTTTATCGTTTTAATAATCACCCAATGATTACACCCAAAATTTCAATGCAGAGACAGGTTTTATTTGTCTTAATGTTCTTTGTGACATTTCAATTAAATGCCCAACAAAGTGAAAGCCAACCTCGCGATGGAAAACTTCTGCGTGGTGAACTATGGCAAAAGTTTGAAGTGCCAAAAGAGGCGGATTTTTATGTCGCCACAGATGGAAATGATAATTGGTCAGGAACCTTGCCATCTCCAAATGTAGCGGGAACTGATGGCCCATTTACCACTTTGCAACGGGCAAAAAAAGCCGTCAGAAAGTTAAAATCTGAAGTTTACTTTCCAAAGCAAGAGCCGGTAGAAACCCGTTGGATTGGTTCGCCTCACCCGCTTGGCAAAGGGAAAGATATATTAGTTTTGGTGCGGGATGGGTATTATTCGTTGGACAAGCCACTGATATTTGCAGCTGAAGACGGAGGTGAGCGCATCGAAACCAATTTGCCTACAGGAGCATTTGAATATCATAAGCTCAAAGATCACTATGTGACCTACGCGGCGTTTCCGGGCGAAAATCCCATTATCTCCGGAGGTGAA
>JAUHYU010000032.1 GCA_030426345.1 Bacteroidia bacterium | reverse complement strand
AATGATCATCCCAAACACTGCCAATACAAACAAAGCATGACCCACCTGACTTAATACAAACAAATACCCCTATCAATGGGGTTCGATGGGGGGGGTATGGATTGTTTTCTTAAAGAAGGTGGATAAGGTTTTCGACCTTAGTTTGATTAGTTTTTAACTATTTTTCTGACATGTATTTTGCCATTAGTTCGCAACCTCACAAAATAGATTCCATCGGGTAAGTAACTTAAATGGATATCCGTGAACGGTTGCTCTAGATTGTATTTTTCTAATATCACATGTCCTTCAAAATCATAAATTTTAACAAATTCAAGAAATTGATTTCCTCTTGAAATATTGATGATTTCGTTAAATGGATTTGGGAAAATGGATATGTCGTTGTTTGCAATTGGCAGTCCAGTGACTTTCGGTTTATATATGACACTCCCGTCAAACGTATTTACGTTTATCTTTTCCGAATTACTATTGGCAAATTCAATTGGGAATGCAGGGTTTGAGGTTTCGTCAATGAAGCCTACCAAAATAGGGGATGGATCTGTTACTTTCAATTCAAAATTAGCCGTGAATAAAATAGTGCTGTCTGCTAGAGTTCGCTCATTTGCATCTTCCGGTTCCCAAACAAACCTTAGGTGACCTTGATGAATTGACGCATCACCAAAATTTTCTTCATTAAAATCCGCGATTCCAAAATTAGTAACGCCAGTAAAAGTCATCAAGTCAGGATCCCAATTGATGGAGGCTTGAAAGGAAATAATATCAGAAAAATTATTGACTCGGATATCAATGCTCGCCATATCACCTATCGATTCCGTGTCTGTAGAAGCGTATAAATCTATGGATTGTGCACGGATTTGGCCTGCGAAAATTGTGCAAAGGAGAATGGTGCAAAAAAAGTATCGAAATTCCATAATGCTTATTTTGAGTTGTTTCACAGTAAATATACATGACTTATGAATAATGTATGTGAAAAAAGCCTCGTTTTTCCATGAATTTCCTTTATCCGGAAGGTTGGAAAAATCATGAATTTTCAGGCCTTTTAGTCACAAAAAAAGCCATCGAAGGCAACTGCCCTGCCGATGGCTTCATGACCTTCAAGCGACAAGGGGCTATTTTTTTCCGCCCATACCCATACCGCCAAAACTCAGCTTTTGATAATCGCTCATTATGAAGCTAATGGTCGCTTGATCCAAGCTTACGATTTGCATCTCAAGCTTAGATGATCCTTTGCCTTTTTCATCTTGGACAGTCATGTCCATTTCCATCATCATCCCTTTCATATCCTTGAGGCTTGGATTATTGGCCAGGGCAGCATTGCCACCGATATTTTTGTACATCACTTTGCTAAAAGATTCGAGATCTGGGGCTATCCAGAGGCTGCCTTCCATATTGTCAGAAGTGATCAGGTATTCATCGCAGGTGTGCCCGAGGATTTTTTTTGTCTTCCCGGTCTTTTTTATGGTGGCATTGCTCGACACTGTATCCGCATCCTGAATGTTGCCCATCTTATCCAAGGACATTACGTTAACCATTTTCTGATCTTCCATTACCATAACCATAGCATTTGCCTCAAAATCCATAATCATGGTCATGTTCTTAGCCATGTCATTCTTTTTGCCCTCCATTTCCATAGATCCCATCCGGGTGGCCATGTACGGCTTGTCTGGGTTGAGCATCATGGTATAATCCATAGAAGATTTCTTGTCATTGGAGGCGGTGTTCATTTTGTAGACAGCAGTTGAGGTAAAACTATATTCATCCCCGATGGAAATATTCGAACCACCAGTGGAATATTGTTCCATTGCTTTTTGAAAAGCCTCAGGGTCCTTTTCCGCTTCTACAGCCAGACTGTCCATGGTGCTTTTGCTTACGCCAAACATTTTGTCCCACATTTTGTCCTCAACCTTTTGCAGCGCCTTGTCCACGCCTTTATTCACTTGCTCCACGGCGTGGTCTTCCAGCGTATTGCCAAGCTTTCTTTTTAGCTTGTCCAAGAACTGAGCTTGGACTGGCGCAAACAAGCATGCGGTAATTGTTAAGGTTAAAATCAATTTTAATAGTCTCATGGCAGTTGTATTCTTATTTCTAAAATATTTAGTGATTATTCTAATATAATAATTGATTCATGGATTAATTGGCCTTTTTGGTAGAACTCAAAGATCTTGAGACCTGCAGACTCCTTATCCAGATCTGCGATGAATATATCTTCCCCCTTATAGATACGCAAATATTTTTGATAAATCAATCTCCCTGTGATGTCCCGGATGCGTACGTCCACATTCCCGATATTTTCTTTTGAAGAAAGCACTACTTTTCCATGGGAAGGATTGGGGTAAAGCTTAAAAGTTTCCTTTTGCAAAAATTCCTCGGCAAGCCCAGTGACATACGCAAGCCGTAATTCGTAGAAATCATCCACAAGAATGATATCCAAATTAGCGTATTTCACATTTGGTTTTAGCAAGATCAATCCATCTCCATCTATCTGATATGGCGGGTAGTTTACAAATACTTTGAATGTTCCTGCCGGAAGGTTTTCGAAAAGGAATTTTCCTTCTGCATCTGTGGTCGTTTGGCCCATCACCTTAGTTTCCGCTTCATCAATAAGATAAATCGTCACTCCTTCAATATAGACATTATCAGATGTTTGGCCACCGCTAGCTGGTTCACCGAACAAGCTGCCACTAAGTACTTGATTTCCATTTTCATCAACAACATCAAAGCAAGCACCCATAACGCAAACCTGGCCTTCAGGACAAGTTATACCGTCACAAGAATCAACTGCAGGAAAGCAAGTGCCACCTACACATGTATATCCTTCCGGACAAGTAATACCTCCACAAGGGTTCAAGGAGAGTGCGTAGAGCTCAGAGCCATAGTCAGGGTTAAAATTGGCACGAAAGAACAAGGTATCGCTGACAATGTCGTATATATGAAGTTGGGGCGCGCCGGCGGAACCTTGGCCTAAATCAGCAAGCAACCTTGATCCTGCAGTGGTTCCGTCACTATAAAACATCTCACTACCGGTACTCAAGTTGTTTCCATAAAAAACTATCCCATCTGCATAGTGAAGGTATCCTTTCTGAAACCCCATCGCATTCTTAAACCATAAGGGCTGGCCATCGAACTCAATTCCTACTGTACCGGATGCGGTACCGTCACTTGTCCAGAGTTGATTCCCTAAATCGGAGGCAAGAAAAATAATGTTTCCTGAAGCACCCAAATATCCTCCATTTTCAGTATCCTCAAGGAACTAAGTACTTTCGACACCCATTTTTGATGTTCCTGACGGGCTACCGTCAGAGGACCATAAATCCTCCACCCCGTCAATACGAACAGAGATAAATACTTTGTCAACCCCCTCGGTCCATGCCGACTCGAAATCACTACCATTTGTAAATGGAAAAGAAGCAAGTAAAGTTATTTCTCCGGTGTTTGCATTCAAAGATTTTAATTCAGCTGTATATGGAGAAACCTCATAGTTTTTTTCATAAAAGATTAAATGCTGGTTTTTATAGCCGAGAATGTCGGCTGTTTTACTGAGCGTTGTATCCACCACCACCATGCTTGCATCCGGATTTACCTTAACAATTCTATGGTTCTCTTCATCATTATAAGGTTGAATAAAATAGGCCGGCTCTGTATCAGAGCTTGTAAAGAGTTTCAATAACGGATTGGGTGTATTGTTATAATAACCATCTGCCAATTGAAGGGATGTGTCATCAACGTACCATGGCCGACCGTCGGAAGTGAACCATAGCCGATTGTTATAAGTCCTAAAGTTGATCGGGTCATTGGCAGGTTTTCCCGCTACATTTAAAAGATGTTTCGTCCCCGATGCTGTGCCATCGCTCTCCCAAAGCACTTCACGATATATGTCTGGCCCACCGGATGCTACATAATAAAATTTGTTGTTGAACACGATCAGCTCGTCTATACTATTGCCTTTGGGCATAGTTTTAATAAATTGAGTGCTTTCGAGACTACCATTGGTAACATACAGGTTAATATCATTCGAATTTGACATTCCCGCAGAAAAAACCAACAGGCTGTCCCTAAATGCCAGAGTAAGAGATGCGGAGTTTGGAATACCATCTACTCCGGGAAGCACCGGGCCGATCATGTATAAGGAATCGATTTCCAGGTCATAAACCCAAAGTTCGGAGCTTGGATCTCTTATGGTGAAATACATTTTATTCCCGACTTTTTCCAGGAAAGACATATTAGTATCGCCAGGCCCCGGGGTGATATCCTTTATAAGTATCTGCGCTTCAGCTGCGAAGAAGGTGGTGAGGAATAAAACAGCTATGCTAAGGAGATTTAGTATTTTTCTTTTCATAATGGAACAATTAGTTTTTGTTGTCAGGGTGCTACACATTATTTATGTCGTTTTGGTGAGAAAATCCGACAAAATCGCTTCTGTAGAAACTTTTATAGTTGTCGTTGAAATAGCGTGCAAAGGCGAGGTTTGCATTGTCACCCAAAGCAATTATAGAAGAACTCACCAACCATACAGAATCTTTCGAGTCAATCTCAATGAAATCAGCCTTGAGATCATCCACAGATGACAGCCGGGTAAAATGTTTGGGTTGGTTATTGAGATGGATAAAAGTATTGTTGGAAAGTAGCCTTACTTCACCGCTGCTGCGCACTATGTCGGTTCCTGAGTTTTCGATGAGACCTGTATACTCAAGATCAAAATCTTCCCATCGCGGCAATTCCTGCCCACGCGCACTATTAGACATGAAAAAAAGGATGAGAAAAGTAGTTAAAAAAAACGGCGTAGTAGATTTTTTGTTCATAATACATAGTCAATTTGGCTCTTATTATTTAACAGAGGTAAGAACTTAAAATTATTCGAGAAATAAGGATAGGTCGCCGTGGATTGAAATAGAAAAAAATAGTTAAATCCAGCCAATAATAACTAAAAATATATTCTTATAAAAATTAAATCAATTCTTGTTAAAAACATATAGTGAAAAATATCTAGTTAGATTTCTAGATGATTTGGGATTTTAAGTTTGGTAAATATATACTTCGAAAATATGGGGTATTACTGACACAAATAGTTTTCTTGATTAAAAAGTATAAATTTGGCCATAGAATAGTCGAGACAAAATAACCAATTGGAATCTTCGGCTAATTGTGGAAAAAATCCATTACCAAATTATAAACCTAAATAATAACGATGAAATCCATGAAAAACCGTTTGTGTGCCATGCTATTGCTGGCCATTTTTATCCAGTCATGCACCACTAAAAAAGCTGAAGAGAAACCTCTTCCACAACCGGATCCCAGCAATGCAGGACTAAAATTGCAAGAAAATTTTGGAGCGATTATTTCTGCTGATAACCTCGGACGCGCCCGCCATTTGGCTGTCGATGACGATGGCGTTCTTTATGTAAAACTTCGAAAGGCCGTGAAAGGTAATGGTATTTTAGCTCTGAGAGATAATGATGACAATGGCATTATCGATGAGCACGAAGCATTTATGCCCTATGGAGGTACTGGAATTGCATACCATGATGGGTATCTTTATTGCTCTTCTGATTCAAATGTTTATCGTTATAAATTAAATCCGGGTGAATTGGCACCAACTTCAGAAATGGAATTGATAGCATCAGGCTTTCCAAAGCAAGGCCCACACGCCGCGAAACCTATCACATTGGATGGAGCAGGACATCTGTATGTCACAGTGGGAGCTCCAGTAAATGCTGGGGAAAAGGATGCTTTTTCGGTTGAGTCTCCGGGAATTGATCCAAGCCCATACAATGTGAGACAGGCTGGAATCTGGCAGTTTGATGCCAATAAGCCAAACCAAATGCAAGAGTCTGCATACCACTATGGAGTAGGAGTGCGAAACGCCATGGCACTTGATTGGGATTTCAAAACCAATTCACTGTATGCGCTCAGTCACGGTCGGGATCAGCTAGGAGGGTTTTGGCCAAAGCTATACGATGAACAACAAAATGCAGATTTGCCAGCTGAGCAGTTTCTGAAAATCAACAAGGGGCAGGATTATGGCTGGCCTTATGCATATTATGATGGATTCAAGAAAAAGCAGATGATGAGCCCTGAGTTTGGTGGCGATGGTGAAAAGGAAAGCGATCGCGGCATCGAGCCTGCATTGCTTGGCCTACCTGCTCACACAGCGCCAAATGATTTGCTTTTTTACACTGGTGATATGTTTCCAGATAAGTATAAGAATGGTGCTTTCGTGACGTTGCACGGCTCATGGAACAGGGCGCCATTTCCACAGCAAGGATATTCCGTGGTCTTCCTACCATTTAAAGATGGCAAGCCTACAGGCGAAATTGAAGAGTTTGCAACTGGGTTTGCAGGTAAAGAAGAAGTGACTGCACCTACCGATGCTCAATATCGACCAATGGGATTGGCACAGGCTAAAGACGGTTCGCTGTTTATCGTTGATTCTGTAAAAGGCCGTTTGTGGAGAATTTATTACTATCAAAAATAGATATAGATAAAACTTGGTTCAAAAAGGTGCTTGAATTATGAATTCTACCTGCCCTTTTTGTATTTACTTTGTGAAAAAGCATCAAAAATCCATGGATTTTTGATGCTTTTTTCGTCCCAATAATTCCTCAATAAAACTGCATAAACACATTTTTTAACTAATTTTGCAGGTCGAAATTTTAGCCTGTAAAAGAGCATTGATGCAGTTATCAAAAAAGTACAACCCCCATGAGGTAGAAGACAAGTGGTACGCCACTTGGATGAAAAACAAGTTTTTCAATTCAAAACCCAACCCGGATAAAGAACCTTATACCATCGTTATTCCTCCGCCGAATGTGACAGGCGTATTGCATATGGGCCATATGCTCAACAATACTTTGCAGGATGTCTTGATTCGCAAAGCAAGAATGCAGGGTTTCGAAGCTTGTTGGGTTCCTGGCACAGATCACGCCTCCATCGCCACAGAAGCTAAAGTCGTGGCTAAACTAAAAGAAGAGGGCATTGATAAAAATGATCTGACAAGGGATGAATTTTTGGCCCATGCATGGGAGTGGAAAGAAAAGCATGGAGGGATCATCCTCGAACAGCTGAAAAAATTAGGAGCTTCATGTGATTGGGATCGAACGAAATTTACGATGGACGATGATCTTTCCGAAAGTGTGATCAAGGTATTCGTGGATTTGCATAAAAAAGGAAAAGTTTATCGTGGAGTTCGGATGGTCAACTGGGATCCTCAAGCGAAAACCGCTGTGTCTGACGAAGAAGTGATGTACAAGGAAGTACAGTCCAAATTGTATTATGTCAATTATAAAATTGAAGGGGAAGATGGGCATGTGACCATTGCCACTACACGCCCGGAAACCATTCTAGGAGATACGGCAGTTTGCGTCAACCCCCATGATGAGCGTTTCCGCCATTTGAAAGGGAAAAAAGTAATTGTGCCATTGGTGAATAGGGTTGTTCCTGTAATTGCAGACGAATACGTGGACATGGAATTCGGTACAGGTTGCCTGAAAATAACCCCGGCACACGATCTCAATGACTATGAAATCGGCATTAAACACAATCTTGAATCTATCGATATATTCAATGACAATGGCACGATCAACGAACAAGGAGGTGTTTTTGTAGGGGAAGATAGATTCAAAGCGCGCAAGTTGGCAGCAAAACAATTGGCAGCAGATGGCTGCTTGCACAAAGTTGAGGATTATGTAAATAAGGTTGGGTTTTCTGAGCGGACAGATGCCGTCATAGAGCCCAAATTATCCATGCAGTGGTTTCTTGAAATGAAAGACCTTTCAAAACCTGCCTTGAAAAACGTAATGGATGACACCATTCAACTTGTTCCAGCTAAATTCAAAAACATCTATCGCCATTGGATGGAAAATGTGAAGGACTGGTGCATCTCACGTCAGCTTTGGTGGGGGCATAGAATTCCTGCTTATTATCTACCAAACAGTAATGAATATGTAGTCGCTGAAACCGCAGAAGAAGCACTGGAATTAGCGCGACAAAAAACTGGCAATCCGGATTTGCAGATAGAAGACCTGCGACAGGATGAGGATGTATTAGATACCTGGTGCTCGTCATGGCTCTGGCCAATATCTGTATTCGATGGCATTCGTCATCCCGGCAATGAAGATATAAATTATTATTACCCAACAAATGTCTTGGTCACAGCTCCGGAAATACTGTTTTTCTGGGTGGCGAGAATGATTATTGCCGGATATGAATATCGTGGAGAGTTGCCATTTAAAGATGTTTATCTTACAGGAATCGTGCGGGATGCCAAGCGCAGGAAGATGTCTAAGTCGCTTGGAAATTCACCTGATCCGCTCGATTTGATAAAAGAGTATGGTGCAGATGGCGTGCGAACAGGGATGTTATTTTCTTCACCCGCTGGCAATGATTTACTTTTCGATATCAAGCTATGCGAGCAGGGTAGAAATTTTTCAAATAAAATATGGAATGCCTTCCGCCTGGTAAAAGGTTGGGAAGTGAAGGATAATGTTGCTCCGGAAATTGGGAGCGATGAGGTTGCCATCGAATGGATCGAGGCGAGGGTCAACCAGGCCATTGTCGAAATGGAAGATCACTTTTCAAAATATAGGATTTCCGACGCGCTGATGACACTTTATAAATTGATATGGAGTGATTTCTGTAGTTGGTATCTAGAATCCATCAAGCCGGATTTTGAGAAACCTATCGACAGCATAACCTATGAAAAAACCATAGGAATATTTGAGACCCTGATGAAGCTGGCTCATCCGTTCATGCCCTTTATTACTGAAGAAATTTGGCACGAACTAAAGGATCGAGATGAAAGAGAGTGCATCATGGTGTCCGAATGGCCTAAGGTTGGGAAATTTAACGATGCGATTGTGATGAAGGCTGACAAGGCATTTGAGGTAGTTGCCAACATCAGAAATATTCGTCAACAAAAGCAGATCAGCCCCAAGGAGCAATTGAGTGTTTTTGCAAGGGTAGAAAATATCGATGATTATTATCCCGTGACAAAGTTGATTTGGAAATTGGCTAACATTGCTGACTTTGATGTGGTAAATGAAAAAGTTGAAAATGCAGTTAGTTTCCATGTCGGTGCAGATGAGTGGTACTTACCCCTAAATCAGGAAATTGACCATGAGCAGGAAGTCAAGATTATCGAAGAAGAAATTGTCTATATGCAAGGATTTTTAAATGGTGTTAGAAAGAAATTGAGCAATGAACGATTTGTGCAAAATGCCCCTGAAAAGGTAGTTGCCTTGGAAAAGAAAAAAATGGAAGATTCTGAAAAAAGAATAGCCTCATTGCAAGAAAAGCTAAAGCATCTGAAATCCATGATTTAGTACGCGCAAGTTATCCACATATTTTCTTATTTTTGCAACAAATTATTATTGATGCATCGACGTTTATTCCAAGCGGATAAAAACCATATTTTGATGGAAGCGCAGGCTTTTCAAGAAGAAAAGCTGCTTCGCTCTATGGTTGATTTCGTAAAACAATATTACTTAAAACATTACAACCCGTTGGGGTTGGTAGATGACACCATATTGGAAATTCAAAAATCAAGTGATTTTCCAATACAAGAATTTGAGGATTTTTACCATGATTTAGCTGCAGTTTATCGATTTAGGCATGGCGAGGTGCAGTTGGGATTTCTGTTTGATGGCTCTTCACATTTTGAAAAGTATTGCGAAGAATGGGAGCTTTATTTTAAGCAAAATATTCTAGCCTTTTGTGCTAATAAATTTTTTATCAAAGCGGTGCTTGATATTTCTGTTTTTCACAAACACGATCGGGTGGCGTCTTTGGCAGGCGGGCGGTTCAAATATTTTTTGACAAATTACTTCGATCTGAAAATCTACAAATATCGAGGTATCATGGAGCTAGCCTCTTAATCTATTTAGGGATGGTCCCGCTAAAAACTTTTTTTGCCGGACCGATCAAATAAATATTCTTGTACCCCCCATCACTTATTTTTTCAAACTTGACTTGAAGGTCGCCACCTAAAGTTGTTACAGAAATAGGAGATTTCGCTCCTCGCAGACCTTGAACAAGCGCAGCTGCGGTCACGCCTGTACCGCAAGAAAGTGTTTCATCTTCTACCCCGCGCTCATAGGTTCGTACAAATATCTGATCCTCCGAATTTTCTTGTACAAAATTGACATTTGTGCCAACTTCAAAGTAAGGCGCGCCATTTCTGATTTTCTTACCGTCAGCATACACGTCATGGGTTTTGACGTCATTTACATGGCAAATATGGTGAGGGGATCCAGTATTAAGGAAATAATAATTTTCATGGATTTCGACTGCTTTTACATCCGGCATTTTCAAAAAAACCTGATCATGCTCGATGCTGGCTTCAAGGATTCCTTCCACAGTCATGAATTTACAAGTGTTTTTTACCACGCCAAGTTGATGTGCAAACATGACTGCGCACCGACTTCCATTGCCACAAAGGCTTGTCAGATGTCCATCAGCATTATAATATATCATTTCGAAATCAGCCTCTTGATAATTACGAATCAGAATGAGGCCATCTGCCCCGATACCGAATTTTCTATGGCATAAATGTGCGATAAATCCATGATCATCCAGATCGAATGTTTCCTTCCTGTCATCAATCATGATGAAATCATTCCCTGTGCCCTGATACTTATAAAATGCTATATTTCCCATGGGATTAAACGTTAAAGCCTATAAACTAAAAAAGCCAATCCGAGATGTCGGATTGGCCTATAATATTTTATATTGAATCTACTTCGACAGTCTTTCTTTGATCCGTGCAGATTTTCCTTGTCGTCCTTTCAAGTAGAAAATTCTAGCTCTTCTTACTTTACCTCTTCTGACAACGGTTATCGCATCAATATTTGGAGAGGCAATTGGAAATATCCTTTCTATACCGATACCATTGGAAATTTTCCTTACGGTAAAAGTCTCCCCGTTTGATCCCTCATTTCTTCTTTGGATAACGGTACCCTGATAGTTTTGGATTCGTTCTTTGTTACCTTCCTTTATTTTTACGGCTACATTGATTGTATCTCCGGATTTAAAATCCGGATAAGAAGCCTTTTTCTCTCTGTATTCCTGCTCAAATTCTCTTATCAACTGGTCACTCATGATTCTGAAGTTTTATTGCTTTCGCGAAACGGACTGCAAATATAGATAATAATATTTTATTTGGGTAATGAATATAAAAAATAAATTGCTAATCTTTAGACAATCCGGGTCTCCGTTCTTTAGTACGCATGGTGGATTGTTCGTGCCTCCAGTTTTCTATTTTTTTGGCATGGCCAGATAGCAATATCTCTGGGACTTTGAGGCCTTTGTATTCTGCCGGCCGGGTGTACACAGGAGGGGCGATCAGGTCATCCTGAAAAGAATCGCTTAAAGCAGATGTTTCATCAGAGAGCACTCCGGGGATCAATCTTATAATGGCATCTGAAAGCACTATCGCTCCCAATTCTCCTCCGGAAAGCACATAATCGCCTATGCTAATCTCTCTGCTGATGATGTGTTCACGAACGCGTTCATCGACCCCTTTATAATGTCCACAAAGTAAAATGAGGTTTTGGTCTAAGGATAGCTTGTTGGCTATCACCTGAGTAAGCAATTCTCCATCGGGGCTTAAATAAATAATCTCATCATAACTTCTTTCTGTTTTGAGCTGAGAAATACATTTGTCGATAGGTTCTATCATCAGAACCATTCCTGCTCCACCACCATACTGATAGTCGTCTACCTGTTTTTGCTTGTTGATGGCGTAGTCACGCAAATCATGAACATAGATTTCTACGAGATTTTTGTCCTGTGCTCTTTTTAATATGGAGTGGTCAAATGGACTTTTGAGCAAATCAGGAACACACGTGATAATATCAATTCTCATGGATTTAGAGGTGTATTTCGAGCAAACCACCAGGTAAACAGACATATACCTCCTTGGTTTCGTGGCTCGCATGACTTACAATATCGTCTACTATAGGGATAAGTATTTCTTTGCCTTTATATTCCATACAAATAAGATCCTGATTGCCACCAGTAATAATATTTTCAATCACTCCAAGGGAGCCATGGTTTTGGTCTACTATGGTAAATCCGATAACATCATGATAATAAAACTGATTTTGCGCCAGTTTAGGGAGGGCTGAAATCGGCAATAGCAATAGGCAAGATTTGAGGGCATTGGCTTCATCAAGTGAATTGACCTCTTCAAAATGAATAATGCCTTTTTTTCCATTGATCTGTATCGTGGAAATAAAAAATGGAACCAGATTCCCGTCAATTTTGACAATCACTGATTCCATATTATTATATTTTGCCGGATCGTCCACATCCAAAAGAATATGAACTGCTCCTTTTAGTCCATGAGGCTTGAGCACATAACCAATTTCAAAGCAATCGTCAAGCTGCATGGTAAAGAAAAATTATTTTTTCTCTTCTTCTTTCTTCTCTTCGGCAGGAGCTTCTTCTTTAGCTTCAGTTGCTTCAGCTTTTTCTTCTGTCTTTGGCGCCTCTTCAGGAGTTTTAGCTTCCTCTTTGGCTTCAGTTTTAGGCTCTTCAACAGGAGCTTCTTCTTTTGCTTCTGGAGTCTCAGTTGATTCAGCTTTGACTTCTTCAACTTTTTCTTCTGCCTTTGGTGTCTCTGCCGGAGCTTTTACCTCTTCGACAGGAGCAGCATCCGCTATAGGAGCCTCTTCTTTTGATTCAGCTGCAGGCTCTTCTACTTCCTCAACTGGAACTAGAGCCGCCAATTTTTCTTTCAGCTTCTCCGCTTTAGCTTCATTAATTTTCTTCTCAGCATCCAACTTAGCTTTAGCTTCATCTGCTTTTTTCTTGGCTAGGGAATCTGTCAGTCCTGCGACTTCAGCTTCTTTGTCTTTCAGCCAATCTTCAAATTTTTTGTCTGCTTGTTCTTGGGTGATTGCACCTTTCAGAACGCCTACCTGCAAATGCTTTTTGAGTAAAATACCTTTATGAGAAAGGATTCTTCTCGCTGTATCTGTTGGCTGAGCACCTTTCAGTAACCAGTCCAAAGTCTTGTCATCATCCAATACGATGGTGGCTGGATTGGTAAGAGGGTTGTAAGTCCCCAATTTTTCGATCAATTTACCATCTCGTGGTGAACGGGCATCTGCTACGATCACGTCGTATATTGCCTTCTTCTTGCGTCCTCGACGCGTCAATCTGATTTTTACTGCCATTTATTTTTTAGTTTTTATTATATGGAGCACGTCCATTGTAAAAAGGAGTGCAAAAATAGTGTAATTTACTTAAAATGAAAAAGGGTTTGCTTAATTAATGTAAGAATCCTATGAATTACCCAAACATATTTTATTTACATATGGCCTAAAGCATGGAATTGCTAAACAGAGTCTGAGTTGAACAATGAATTTTTTTGTGATTATATTTGTAAAAGCGGTTATGCGGGTATTTACCTACAGATATAATTGGTACATTTGGATTGTAAAATGTGAAAAAAGTATGGATAAATTTTCGTATATCTCTAACGCAGATGTTAGTTTCATTGATGACTTGTACCAGAAATTCAAAAGTGATGCCGACAGTGTTGATGCAAGTTGGCAAAGGTTTTTTGAAGGATTCGAGTTCTTTCAAGGGAAATTTGGATCGAATGGCTCTTCAGCAGCCCCTATGGGTTCAGATACTATTTCGCTTAAAGAATTGGGCGTCCGCAACCTAATCCATGCCTACAGAACGAGAGGGCATTTGAAATCTGATACTAACCCTGTACGAGAGAGGAGAAAGCATAATGTATTATTGGAGTTGACAGATTTTGGGCTTTCCGATGAGGATCTGGATACGGAATATGAATACGAGGTTGGACATTCTATGGGAATGGGAAAAGCCAAGCTGAAAGATATTTGGGACACTCTGAAAAAAGTATATACAGGTCCGATTGGATTTGAGTTTATGCATATCCGAAACCCGGAAATCTTAAATTGGTTTTTGGAAAAGGCTGAAAAGGTTTTTTTAAACTTTAACCCAGAAAAAGACGAGAAACAACGAATACTATCTAAACTCAACGAAGCTGTTGTATTTGAGAATTTTCTTCACACAAAATATATAGGTCAAAAAAGATTTTCACTTGAGGGAGGGGAAAATACTATTCCTGCATTGGATAAAATGATTAGAAAGGCCGCCGATGAAGAGGTAGAGGAAGTGGTGATCGGGATGGCGCATCGAGGCCGTTTAAATGTGTTGGCCAATATCATGCAAAAAACTTACGAAGAGATATTCAGTGAGTTTGAGGGTACCACTGTGCCTGATATGACTATGGGTTATGGTGATGTGAAATACCACCTTGGCTATTCAAGCACATTTAAAAATGAAAATGGGAATGAGTTGTATTTAAAGCTTGCTCCAAACCCGTCCCATCTTGAGGCAGTTAACCCTGTGGTGCTGGGATATACCCGCGCACAGATAGATGATGAATATAAAGGAGAACTTAGAAAAGCTCTTCCCATATTGATTCATGGTGATGCGGCAGTTGCCGGGCAGGGTATTGTATACGAAATTACTCAAATGGCTAATTTGGCTGGTTATACTACCGGAGGCACTATCCATTTTGTTATCAATAACCAAATGGGATTTACAACGGATTACGACGATGCGCGGTCGAGTATTTATTGCACTGATATAGGAAAAATTGTTGATGCGCCTATTTTACATGTAAATGGTGATGACGCAGAAGCGGTAAGCTTTTGTGCTGAATTGGCCGTGGATTTTAGACAGAAATTTGGAAAAGATGTCTTCATTGACTTGCTGTGCTACCGGAGGCATGGGCATAATGAAAGTGATGAACCAAAATTTACACAACCAAAACTTTATAATGTAATTGCCAAACATCCCAATCCAAGAGAAGTTTATTCCAAAAGATTGGTAGAGCGTGCGGATGCTGATGCCGCACTTGCCAAAAATTTAGATAAGCATTTTAGGGGGTTATTGCAGGATAGGCTGAATCTGGTAAAACAGAAGCCATTGCCTTACCAACATCAGAAAATGGAAGAAGAGTGGAAAAATTTGGTGCCATCTATCCCTTCTGATTTTGATAAGTCTCCTGATACATTCATTCCTGCCGCCTCTCTAAAGAAAATTGGTGTTTCATTGACGTCCTTACCGGATGGGTTTAAGCCTATCAAACAAATAGAAAAACTCATCAAAGAACGCAAGGCGAATTTCTTTGAAAAGAAACAGTTGAGCTGGGCAGATGCCGAATTGTTAGCCTATGGATCATTATTGCTTGATAAGAAAATCGTGCGGATGTCAGGTCAGGATGTGAAACGAGGTACATTTTCGCATCGTCATTCCATTGTGTTTGATGCAGACACTAACAAACCATATAGTTTCTTATCCAATATTGAAAAGGGTCAGGAAGAGTTTAAGATTTACAATTCGCTATTGTCTGAATTTGGAGTGTTAGGTTTTGAATATGGATATGCCATGGCGAGTCCTAATGCACTTGTAGTTTGGGAAGCTCAGTTTGGAGATTTTGCCAATGGAGCTCAGGTAATGATCGATCAGTTCGTGAGTAGCGCTGGAACCAAGTGGCAGAGAATGAATGGAATTGTGATGCTTTTACCACATGGTTACGAAGGTCAGGGTCCTGAACATTCGAGTGCACGACCGGAAAGATTTTTGGAACTTGCGGCAGATTACAATATGGTGGTTTCCAATATTACTACGCCTGCCAATTTCTTTCATTTACTAAGAAGACAGCTTGCCTGGAATTTTAGGAAGCCCTGCGTCGTGATGTCCCCAAAATCTCTACTTCGCCATCCAGATGTAATCTCGCCCATCGAAGATTTTACAAAGGGTGGTTTCAAGGAAATTATCGATGATGACTATGCAGAGCCTTCTGAAGTGAAGAAACTACTTTTCTGTTCAGGTAAAATATATTTTGACCTATTGCAGGAACAAAGAAAATCCGAACGAAAAGATATTGCGATTATTCGGGTAGAGCAATTATCGCCCTTCCCGCTCAATCAGATTTTTGATATCAGGAGAAAATACAATAGAAAGGCCAAGGTAGTTTGGGTTCAGGAAGAACCCGAAAATATGGGAGCATGGACATATATCTTGCGAAAATACCACAGGAAAGTCGACGAAGGAATTTTCCGTCCGTCTAGTGCATCTCCTGCCACAGGATTTAAAAAAATTCATTTAAAAGAGCAGCAAGAAATAGTAAACAAGGCATTCGCCATCTAAAATCATTTTGAATATGAGTTTTGAAATAAAAATACCAAGTGTCGGAGAATCCATTTCGGAAGTTACTGTAGGACAATGGCTCGTTGAAGACGGTGCGCATGTAGAAATGGACGATCCGATTTGTGAACTAGAATCAGAAAAGGCCACTTTTGAATTGAATGCCGAAGTTGCAGGCACACTGAAGCAAAATGTGAAAGAAGGCGATGTGCTGAATATTGGAGACATTGTAGGAAGTATTGATGAAAAAGGTAAAGCTGCTGATGAACCAGTCAAAGATAAAGAATCGGCTTCCCTGGATGAGAAAAAGCCATCTGCCACAGCATCGGACAATTCCATCAAAAAGACCGGAAAGATGTTGGAAATGGTTGTGCCAACTGTTGGGGAATCAATTACGGAAGTAACCTTAGGTTCCTGGGCCAAACAAGATGGGGACTTGGTAGAAATGGATGAAGTAATTGCCGAAATAGAATCTGATAAGGCAACTTTTGAATTGACAGCCGAAGCACAGGGATATTTGAAAATTATAGCTCAAGAAGGAGATACGCTAGAAATTGGGGCATTGATTTGCAAAATAGAAGTAGCCGAGGGAAGTATGAAACAAGAAGCTAAAGCTGAGCCGGAAGAAACTAAAGCTGATTCAAAGCCTTCTTCCGAAAATTACGCCACTGGGCACCCCTCACCTGCTGCAGGCAAAATATTGGCTGAAAAAGGTATCGAAACCCATGAAGTTAAAGGAACTGGAGTTGACGGAAGAATCACCAAAGAAGATGCTCAAAAAGCACAAAAAAACCATGAAAAAGCTGCACCGGCTAAAGAGGAAGGCAAGCTAGTTGCTCCTGCTGGAGAGCGAGATCAGAGAAGGGAAAAAATGACCTCCCTCAGAAAGACCATTTCACGAAGATTAGTTTCCGTGAAAAATGAAACGGCGATGCTTACCACGTTCAACGAGGTGAACATGAAGCCAATCATGGATATTAGGTCCAAGTATAAAGAGCAATTTAAAGAGAAACATGAAATAGGCTTAGGCTTCATGTCATTCTTTACCAAAGCATGTTGCGTGGCGTTGAAGGAATGGCCGGCAGTAAATGCTTTTATTGATGGGGAGGAAATCGTCTATAGCGACTATTGTGATATTTCCATTGCAGTATCAGCACCAAAAGGGTTGGTTGTTCCGGTCGTGAGAAATGCAGAATCCATGAGTTTTGACCAGATTGAAAAAGAAATCATGCGACTAGCTCTTAAAGCGCGAGAAGGAAAACTGAGCATAGATGAAATGCAAGGTGGTACTTTCACTATTACCAATGGAGGTGTTTTTGGCTCTATGATGTCGACACCGATCATCAACGCACCACAATCGGCAATTTTAGGAATGCATAATATTGTGCAACGACCAATCGCAGAAAATGGCGAAGTTGTTATCCGCCCCATGATGTATCTGGCCCTTTCTTACGATCACAGAACCATCGACGGACGGGAATCTGTGAGCTTCTTGGTTCGAGTAAAAGAATTATTGGAAGATCCTACGAGATTGTTACTTGGGGTATAAGCGAATACTAAAAAGATTAAAATGAAATACGACGTAACAGTGATTGGATCAGGCCCTGGGGGATATGTAGCAGCCATTCGATGCGCTCAATTGGGTATGAAAACGGCAATTATAGAAAAATACAATACGCTTGGGGGTACCTGTCTCAATGTAGGGTGTATCCCTTCCAAGGCATTGCTTGATTCCTCTGAGCATTATTACAATGCTAAAAAGCACTTCAAAACCCATGGCATCGACCTGACCAATCTTAAGGTAAACCTCAAACAGATGATCCAAAGGAAAGATCAGGTGGTAGAGCAGACTGTCGGCGGAATTGATTATTTGATGAAGAAAAATAAAATCGATGTCTTTCAGGGGTTAGGG
This sequence comes from Bacteroidia bacterium, assembly GCA_030426345.1. Taxonomy (GTDB): domain Bacteria; phylum Bacteroidota; class Bacteroidia; order Cytophagales; family Cyclobacteriaceae; genus JAAUQL01. The sequence continues at coordinate 32,145 of JAUHYU010000032.1, read as the reverse complement.
TCATTCGTAGATAAAAATACTATTTCAGTAAAGGGGGATAAGGAAACCCAGCAGATAAAGACGGATAAGGTGATCATCGCCACCGGATCTAAACCAGCCAATCTGCCTTTTGTGAAGCTGGACAAAAAACGTGTGATCACAAGCACGGAAGCCTTGAATCTAAAAACTGTACCAAAGCACATGATCGTTATTGGTGGTGGTGTGATCGGCGTAGAGCTTGGGTCGGTTTATGCCCGCCTCGGAGCTAAAGTTTCTGTAGTGGAATTCATGGACAGCTTGATTCCTACTATGGACAAAACCATGGGCAAGGAATTGCAAAAAGTATTGAAGAAAAGCGGGTTTGAATATTACCTAAAGCACAAAGTCACAGCCGTGGAGGCCAAAGGAAATAATGTAAAAGTAACGGCGGAAAATAGCAAAGGCGAAACCGTAGAATTGGATGGGGATTATTGTTTGGTGTCCATTGGCAGAAAGCCTTACACTGATGGTTTGGCATTAGAAAATGCCGGAGTTAGGGCCAACGATCGTGGCCAGATCGAAGTAAATGATTACCTCAAAACCAATGTGGACAATATCTACGCTATTGGCGATGTAGTAAAGGGAGCCATGTTGGCACACAAGGCTGAAGAAGAAGGCGTTTTCGTAGCAGAAACCATCGCAGGGCAAAAGCCTCACATTAATTATCAATTGATTCCGGGTGTTGTCTATACTTGGCCTGAAGTAGCATCTGTGGGATACACTGAAGAGCAGTTGAAAGAAAAAGGGACTCTTTACAAATCGGGATCATTTCCATTCAAGGCATCCGGCAGAGCACGGGCTAGCATGGATACAGATGGATTGATTAAAGTTTTGGCTGACAAGGAAACTGATGAGATTTTGGGCGTTCACATGATTGGCCCTCGCGCTGCCGATATGATCGCGGAGGCTGTAGTAGCTATGGAATTTAGGGCCTCTGCCGAGGATATTTCACGTATGTCGCACGCACACCCCACATTTACAGAATCATTTAAAGAGGCTTGCTTGGATGTGACGGGGAAACGAGCATTGCACATTTGATGGGGATTCCGGATTAAAAATGCCTGTCAAATCCATGAATATTATTAAAAAGCCTCCCGAGTTTAAACTTAGGAGGCTTCTTTATATAAATTATAAGTTCCTTAGCTTCCGCAAGCCATACATTCATCCGGATTGTCAAGAGAGCAAGCCATATCTGACTGGTTCTGTGATTTGATATCTTCCGCAATTGGTTGACTTTTTTGTTCCTTTTGTACTGTGAACTTGATAGCATCCGTAGCTGCCTTTGTTCTCAAATAATACATGCCCGTCTTCAGTCCTTTTTTCCATGCATAAAAGTGCATTGAAGTTAATTTTCCGAAATTTGGTTCCTGGATATGTACGTTCATGCTCTGGCTTTGGCAGATAAAAGCGCCACGATCAGCAGCCATATCAATAATCGCCCGCTGTGAAATCTCCCATACCGTTTTGTACAGTTCTTTCATTTCCTGGGGGATATTTGGTATGTTTTGGATCGATCCGTTGGCTTCGATTAGTCGGTTTTTCATATTCTCGTTCCAAAGACCCTTTTTGATAAGATCCTTCAGCAAGTATTTATTAACCACAATAAACTCACCACTCAATGTTCTTCTGGTGTATATGTTTGAAGTAAATGGTTCGAAACACTCATTGTTACCAAGAATTTGGGATGTAGAAGCTGTCGGCATTGGAGCTAGCAACAAAGAATTTCTAACTCCGTGTTTCTTCACCTCTTTTTTCAATTCCATCCAATTCCATCTTCCTGAATCAGGTGTTACCCCCCACATGTCAAATTGAAAAATTCCTTTTGATACCGGAGATCCTTTGAACGTTTCATATGGCCCTTCTAACTTGGCAAGATCTTTAGATGCGGTCATTGCTGCAAAGTAGATAGTTTCAAAAATCTCTTTGTTTAACAGTCTACTCTCTGGTGAATCAAATGGCAAACGCAACATGCAGAAAGCATCTGCCAAGCCCTGAACGCCAATTCCAATTGGTCGATGACGCATGTTGGAATATTTCGCTTCTGGAACCGGATAGTAATTGACATCAATTACCTTGTTAAGGTTTTTGGTAACTGTATAAGCAATGTCATAAAGTTTTTCATGATCAAACACGCCATCAATCACAAATCTGGAAAGTGAAATGGAAGCCAAATTACAAACAGCTACCTCATCTTTAGAGGTGTATTCCATTATTTCCGTACAAAGATTACTTGATTTGATGGTTCCGAGATTCTTTTGATTTGATTTTTTGTTTGCAGCATCTTTATATAAAATATAAGGGACACCTGTTTCAATCTGCGCTTCCAGCACTTCAAACCATAAATCCTGAGCTTTTACTACTTTTCTTGCTTTTCCTTCTTTTTCATATTTTGCATAAAGTCTTTCAAAATCATCACCATAAGCATCACTCAACCCAGGCGCTTCATTGGGGCAAAATAGTGACCAATCTTCGTTGTCTTCTACACGCTTCATAAATAGGTCTGAAATCCATAGAGCGTAAAAAAGATCCCTTGCCCTGAGTTCCTCCTTGCCGTGGTTTTTCTTCAAGTCGAGGAAGTCAAATATATCTGCATGCCAAGGCTCCAGATATATTGCAAAACTTCCTTTACGTTTTCCTCCACCTTGATCAACATAACGCGCAGTCATATCAAAGTTCCTAAGCATTGGTACTATTCCATTGGAAGTTCCGTTAGTGCCTTTGATATAAGATCCCTTTGCGCGCACGTCATGAATGCTCAATCCAATTCCTCCTGCTGACTGGGAGATTTTTGCGCATTGTTTTAAAGTGTCATATATTCCATCAATACTATCTTCTTGCATGGTAAGCAGAAAACATGATGAAAGCTGCGGTTTCGGTGTCCCTGCATTGAAAAGGGTCGGTGTAGCATGTGTAAACCACTTTTCTGACATCAGGTTATAAGTCTGGATTACCGAATCAATGTCATCTTTGTGAATACCTATGGCCACACGCATTAGCATGTGCTGCGGTCGCTCTACCACTTTGCGGTCCAATTGCATTAGGTAGGATCGTTCCAGAGTTTTAAATCCAAAATAACCATAGCTAAAATCACGATCATATATTATGGAAGAGTCAAGTAGTGCTGCATTCTTTTTAATAATACCATACACATCCTTGGCAATTAGTGAAGCCGTCTCTCCGGTTTTTGGATCAATATAGGTATAAAGCCTTTTCATGGTATTTGAAAAAGACTTTGAAGTCGTCTTATGCAAATTGGAAACCGCAATTCTGGCTGCCAACTTTGCATAGCCGGGATGCTTAGTCGTGAGGCTTGCTGCTGTCTCTGCGGCAAGGTTGTCTAATTCTTGCGTGGTCACTCCATCATATAGCCCAGTGATTACCTTCTTGGCAACTTCAATTGGTTCGATGTATTTAAGATCTAAACCATAACAAAGCTTCTCGATTCGAGCCGTGATCTTGTCAAATTTTACTGATTCTCTTCTTCCGTCTCTCTTTACTACTAACATAAGTGGTGCTTAGGGTTAATGGTTTTATAATATTTTTTAAAAGTCTTCATCTAGTGAAAATTTAGGGCCGTCATTTTCTTCTGTTTGCATCACACCTGCTTTCTGGTACTCAGCCACTCGTTTTTCGAAGAAATTTGTTTTGCCTTGCAGCGAAATCATTTCCATAAAATCAAATGGGTTAGTAGCATTAAATACCCGAGGGCATTCTAACTCTTCCAAAAGCCGATCCGCTACAAATTCTATATATTGACACATCAGGTCAGCATTCATACCGATCAGCTTAACTGGCAGTGCTTCTGTTACAAATTGTTTTTCTATTTCGACAGCATCCCTTATTATCTCAACCACTGTGTCTTTAGGTAATTTATTATTCAGATGTCTATTGTATAACAAACATGCAAAGTCACAATGCAATCCTTCATCCCTTGAGATTAATTCATTGGAAAATGTAAGACCAGGCATCAGTCCTCTTTTTTTCAACCAAAAAATGGAACAAAAACTCCCGCTAAAGAATATGCCCTCAACAGCAGCAAATGCAATGAGTCGTTCTTGAAAGCTGCCATTGTCAATCCACCTCAATGCCCACTCAGCCTTTTTCTTTACTAAATCCATGGTGTCTATGGCATGGAGTAGCTTAGTCTTCTCGGTGGAGTCCTTTACATAAGTGTCAATCAACAATGAGTATGTCTCGGAGTGAATATTTTCAATAGCAATCTGAAATCCATAGAAAAACTTAGCCTCTGTATATTGCACTTCACTGACAAAATTCTCCGCTAGGTTTTCATTTACAATTCCATCGCTAGCCGCAAAAAATGCAAGCACGTGGGAAATAAAATGTCTTTCGCCATCATTTAGATTTTCCCAATCTTTCAGATCCTGGCTCAAATCAATTTCCTCTGCTGTCCAGAAACTTGCTTCCGCTTTCTTGTAATACTCCCAGATGTCGTTGTGCTCTATAGGAAAAAGGACAAATCTGTCCTTATTTTCCCTTAAAATGGGTTCTTCCTCTGTATAGCTTTGTTCACTCATTACAATTTGTTAATTATACTACAACTATGTATCCAAAAAATGACTACCACTTAGTGCACAATAATTCTCCCTATTTACCCCCTAAATATGAAAAAGAAAATAGAGGGAACTACTTTAAAGTTTAAAAAAATTGAAATTAAATATCTTTCAAAGATGATTAAAAGTGAATGAAAAATCAAGCATGAAAAATCAACTAAAACTATAAAAGTTCGTAGATGCCCTATCCTATAAACCATAACCTTTTGGCAGATAATACTTTACTTATCTGCTTCGTAAGAAACACTTAATGAAATAATTTTACATTATTTTTTCGCTACTTATTATCGTCAAATATTGTTACTTTGCTCAAGTATAATTTGGTAATTAAAAACAATTCCAATATTTTTGCATTCCATTTTTCAGTGGGTATATCCACATTAAAATAAAAAGCAATGTACGCAATCGTTGAAATAGCTGGAACGCAAGTAAAAGTAGAGAAGGATAAATACTATTATACGCCTCTATTGGAAGGAAATGAAGGAGATAAAGTCGAGTTTGACAATGTTTTACTTGTTGATAATGACGGTAAAGTAAATGTTGGTGCTCCAAGCATCAATGGCTCAAAAGTGATTGGAAAAATTCTTGGTCATCAAAAAGGAGACAAAGTTGTAGTTTTCAAAAAGAAGAGAAGAAAGGGTTATAAGAAAAAGAATGGTCATCGCCAGGAGTTCACAAAAGTTCAGATCAGTGATATACTTTTGAGTGCATCCAAAGCAAGTACATCAAAGAAAGGTGAAACTTTAGCCCCAAAGAAATCAGCTAAAAGCCAATCTCAGGACGACCTTTCAAAAATTAAGGGAATAGGACCTGTGTTTCAAGAAGAGTTGAATAAGATTGGTTATACCACATTTAATCAGATTGCCAAGCTTACTGTTAAAGAATGTGAGTCAATAGCTGAAAAAATTGATGGCGTTAGTGTTGATCTAATCAAATCAGAAGAGTGGATTAAGCAAGCCAAAGCCACTGATCTTACCCAAATAAAGGGAATAGGTCCTGTATTCAAAGAAGAACTTCATAAGCTTGGGTATTATAACATAGGTCAAATTGCGGAGCTTACGACAGAAGATATTGAATCTATAGCTGAGAAAATTGACGGTATAAGCACTGACTTGGTCAAATCAGAAGAGTGGATAGAGCAAGCTAAGAAACTTAATAAGTAAAAACTATTTTCATTAGAATATCAATAAAGAACTAAATCATGGCACATAAGAAAGGAGCAGGTAGTTCAAGAAACGGAAGAGAGTCAGAAAGTAAAAGGCTTGGTGTGAAAATTTATGGCGGGCAAGCTGCTATTGCAGGCAATATTATAGTACGCCAAAGAGGAACGAAGCATCATCCTGGAAGTAATGTGGGGATTGGAAAAGACCATACCTTATTTGCTCTAATCAATGGTACTGTTGCATTCAAGAAGGGAAGGAAAAACAGATCATTTGTTTCAGTGGATCCTATTGAGGCATAGTCTTAGACCGTTATAAAATAATATGATGAGGTTGGTGAATAATCAACCTCTTTTTTTTGTCTCACTTTTCAATACTTGCTGATAAGTGTACTAAAATTCAATTCCGTGGTTTCGAATAAAACAATTAACAGTTAAAACTTGCTTTCAATAGTCGAGTCAAAAGTTATGTATTGCATATGGTATTTGTGATTTAGGGCTCAAAATGAGGCATTTCAATATGAGTACTTACAGTAATACTTTACAATTTTATTCAAACCTTACTTAATACTAATTCAATTAGATTTGAAATAGTCGCAGAATCTCATAGATTTGGAATTACTTTTAATCAAATCTCATAAACTATGAGAAAAATATTAAAAAGTGTCAACAGTTTTTGCTGTGTATAATTAATTCAACTGCATTTTGTAATAAATAGAGCATATTTAACATGAATGAAAATACTTTTTACTCTGTAATGCTTATCGATGACAATGAAATCGATAACTTAATCAATCAAAAAATGATAGAAGCTGCAAGCATTACACAGCATATTTATACACATACAGGTGCGCGTAGTGCGATCGAATTCTTGAAAAACATCGAAAAAGTGGAAGATATATCGGCCAAGATTTTGCCGGACGTAATCTTTCTTGACATCGACATGCCGCTAATGGATGGGTTTCAATTTCTTGATGAATTTGAAAAGCTACAGGATTCAACCAAAAGCAAGTGTAAAATAGTAATGCTTACTTCGTCTATCAACCCTCAGGACGTAAATAAATCTAAAGAATATGCTTACGTCAAAAAGTATATCAACAAGCCATTGAGTCAAGATAATCTTGAAAAATTAGAGCTCTAATTTAAAATTAGAGCTCTTTAAATTATTCTCTGCTTAATAGGTCAATAAATTCCTCATCTATTTTTACCAATAGAATTGGTGTAAAATGATCCAATTCTATATTTTTTATCTTATCCGCCAAACTCTGGATTTTAGCCTTCTTGTTCTTTTTTGAATCACTAATGGATATTTTAAGCATTTTTGTAAAAATGACAACATGCTCGCATGCGTCTTTTCCAAGAAGCCGGATTTGTCGCTGAATGCTATTGATCAATTGATTGAACAAATCATAATCCCTTACCATGCAATATTGCAATGCCAATATGGTTTTGATCTCCAATTGAGCAGCAGGATATTTTTTCAAGCTAAGTTCGTTCAGTAAATTATTTACCCACCTCGCTGCCTCATCAAATTTTTTGATATAATAACAGGATAGTGATCGGTAGATAATATAAGTTATGTAATTTGGTATGTCATTTTTGTCTGGCTCGAAGTCATGGAATAATACCTCATTTTCCTCATACATTTCTTCCACAGTACCAATCCGCACATGACGTTTTATTTTAGTCATTAAGAACTGCGCCGGATAGGTAAAAAGCGGATAATTTGACAATAAATCTGCACAAGAATCATTTACTTCTTCAAAGTAGTTTTCTGCTTTACGATACACCTTATAGTGATCGTAATATTCAAGTTTCAGGTATTCAAAGACAATCCTCAAGTGGTAGTAAATAGAATCCAGATGATATTCTTCAAATATCTTTTGCACATTCATGATGATGTCTTCGATAGGCTCGAGATCATCAACCATCGTCTCTTCCTTCTCTACATATAGCCTATGATAAATGTTGATACAGCTTTGATATACATACAGTCTGTGCGACTTGTATAAAGAACCAACATTATTCATTTCCTTGCTCATGAGTGACAATTCCATTTTGGAACTTTCATCTCCGGAAAGGGCGAAATTCCCATACTTTTTGAAATACTCTGCTAAGAGATCCTCTGCCTTATCTACCGCAAGTGTATAAGCTACGTGCTTGTTGTAAAGCTGCGAATAGTTAAAATAATCAGCAGAATTGATATGGAGCTTTTTCAGGAATTTGTAAACAATAGTCAACTCGTTTGAGAGGTCATAGTCCAGCAATTCCTTTTCCAGTTTTTTAAGCGTTGCAATGGCAATAGCTCGCTTCTTGGTAAATATTATCTCGTTAATGTTGGCAACCTTTTTAAGGATATCCGTGCGAGGATTTTCCATTTGTTGCAAAAGGTATTCTTCAATTTTCTGGTTGAGTCGAGACCTGAGAGTATAGTAAGCATTGGTATTTACATCCAATTCTTCCATAATCTTGTTGTCAGATTGCTGCTTTTCTCGCATAGCACGAAGCAAGAAAGCAGATTTATCTGCACTACTTTCTATGAGGGAGTCATAAATCGCCACAAAGTCTTCCTCCGAAAGTTGTTTGATGATGTTTTTCAGTTTAGCCATTCTGTGTTTTTAGAAAAAAAATTAATCAAAAAAATAACTTTTCAGTTACTTTTTTAAATGTAATGTTTGAGCGCAAAATTTAAGAAAAAAATTGAATTATCAACGCGTATTGCTAAAAATTTTAGTGGATAGGTTTTTAGAGACGTTATCTTATGCCGGAAAATGCCTTTTTTCCTGCATCAAGGAACGAAACAAAATTTTCTACGCTGAGGTCATAGGATTTTGGCTCTACCAGTAATTCTCCGTTTGGATCGATTATGACATAAAATGGCTGGGCATTGTTGTTGAATTTTCGAATTTGTAAATCAGCGTTTTGCTTGCCGATAGATTTTTTGACCTTATTGTCATAGTTTGAAGTATACCATTCTGACTCGGGCAAATCTGTTTTATCATCTACATAAAGTGCCAACATGACAAAGTCCGAATTTAACCTTTTGAGCACTTCGGGATCAGGCCAAACCCTTGCTTCCATTTCTCGACAATTCACGCAGCCATGGCCCGTAAAATCGACAAATACGGGCTTTTGCTGCTCTTTGGCACATGCCAGTGCTTGATCATAATCAAAATAGCCTTGAATTCCATGCGGGAAATGTAAGAAATCAGCATACTTGGGAGGATCACATAAATTTTCTTCATCTGCACCAAAGGATATGGTGCCTCGTTGATTTGTCTGAAGCAGATTAAAATCGTGGGTGAACATTGGGGGAAGATATCCCGCCAAAGCTTTAAGTGGCGCGCCAAACATCCCTGGAATCAGGTAGATCACGAAGGTGAAAGTGATGATCGCCAATACAAACCTAGGAACACTTGTGGTCTCCACTGCATTATCATTGGGTAAGCGAATTTTTCCCAAGAGATAAAAACCCATCAAAGTGAAAATGACAATCCAAAATGCCAGATAAATCTCCCTGTCTAATATCCCCCAGTGGTACGCCTGGTCTGCTATGCTCAGGAATTTTAACGCAAATGCCAACTCCAAAAAGCCGAGAACAACTTTCACCGAATTGAGCCATCCTCCGGATTTGGGCAATGAATTCATCCATTCAGGGAAAATAGCAAATAGCGTAAAAGGTATCGCAAAAGCCATGGAAAAAGCAAACATTCCTAATATTGGTTTCAGCATCTGCCCACCCGCTGCTTCTACTAAAATACTGCCCACTATCGGTCCTGTGCATGAGAATGAAACCAAAACCAATGTAAAAGCCATGAAGAAAACCCCGGCAAAGCCACCTTTGTCCGCCTTTTCGTCTGCCTTATTGATCCATGAACTGGGCAAGGTTATCTCAAACAGCCCGAAAAATGACAATGCAAATATTACAAAAACCAAAAAGAACAACACGTTTGGTAGCCAGTGTGTAGCCAACTCATTGGCTACGCCAGCACCCATAAATGGTGCTACAATTGAACCGATCAATGTATAGATGAGGATGATGGACAGGCCATATGTCAAAGCCTTTCTAATCCCATGCTTTTTGTCTTTCGTTTTTCCTGTAAAGAACGAAACAGTCATTGGGATCATCGGGAAAACGCATGGCGTCAGCAGTGCTGCCAGCCCGGCAAGAAAGGCGATGATCATAAAACTCAATAAGGAGTAGGGCGAATTAGAATCCCGAGACTTTAAGAATCCGCTATTATCCTTTTTCAAGGTCATGGATTTTGAGGCCTTTTTTTCCTGATTTTCAGGTGTGTCGGTAGCAGATAGTTGCAGAGGCTTAGTTTCGATCAGTGGCGCCGAACTTCCATTATTTCCAGCAGAAGCTGAATTCTGAAAACCTTCAAATGAAAACTCATCATCAAAATTGATGCATTTTCCATCCACATCAGTGCAGACCTGATAAGAGTAAGCACCCTTTATTATTGGATTATTGTTTTTGATCTTTACCTTTTGCCGGAATTCGCCAATGCCACTAAAGTATTTTACCTCTCCTTCCCAGATTGGATCGTACTTTTTCTTTGGGTTTATGGGAATTATTCCCCCAATTAACTCATAGCTCGAATTCGGCTCAAAAGTAAATTCTGTGAGCATCGGCCCCAGATCAGGGTCAAAATCTGAAGAATAAACATACCAATCCTTGTCGATCGTCACCTTGAAAATCAGTTCAACTTCATCGCCGATTTTTATGTCTGATTTGGATACGTCATAACTCCAGTCAGCAGGCTCAAGGATTTGTGCCTGAAGTCCATGTGCTAAAAAAATGACTAGAAATAAAAATGATATTTTTTTCATGAATTCCCTTTTAGATGTAAATGGCAATTGAACCTTCCATTTACTTATTTAGTAAGGCAAAATGCTTGTGAAATAGGATAATCGTTTCGATACCTTTTAGGAAATTATCCACACCAAAACTTTCATTGGGGGAGTGAATCGCATCTGAATCCAATCCCAGGCCAAGGAGTATGGAGTTTAGGCCCAATTCCTTTTCAAAAAGTGCGACAATGGGAATACTTCCTCCATCTCTTGTAGGAATTGGTTTCTTACCCCAGCCTTCTTCGTAGGCGTTTTCTGCAGCTTTATAAGCAATAGAATCTATAGGTGTCACAGCCGGTTCACCTCCATGGTGCGCCGTCACTTTCACTTTTACTTGTGGCGGGGCAATGGATTTAAAATGCTCGGTAAACAATCTAGTAATCTCTTCGCTTTGTTGGTTTGGTACCAACCTCATGGATATTTTGGCAGATGCTTTAGATGGCAAAACGGTTTTGGCTCCTTCACCAGTATACCCACCCCAAATGCCGTTTACATCCAAAGTTGGGCGAATACCCAATTGCTCCTGGGCGGTATATCCTGCTTCTCCGGCCAAGGCATCTACTTCTAATTCTTTTTTGTACGCTGCTTCGCTAAATGGTGCCGTCGCAATTTTTGCACGATCTTCCTTCGACAACTCAATCACTTTATCATAGAAACCGGGAATGGTGATTCGATTGTTTTCATCCGTCAATGAAGCGATCATCTTGCTCAGGATATTGATTGGATTCCCCACAGCTCCTCCATAAGTTCCGGAGTGTAGATCTCTGTTTGGCCCGGTTACTTCTACTTCCATGTAGCTCAACCCTTTTAGGCCTGTAGTGATAGATGGATGCTCCAAAGAAAGCAAACTCGTGTCTGATATCAGGATTACGTCAGCAGCAAGCTTTTCCTTATTGGCAGCTACAAAAATTCCTAGATTTTCAGAACCGACTTCTTCTTCTCCTTCGATCATGAATTTTACATTGCAGTAGATACTGTCCAATTGCGACATCGTATCAAATGCTTTCAAGTGTGCATAGAATTGCCCTTTGTCATCCGCAGAGCCTCGGGCATAAATCTTCCCATCCCTGACCGTAGGTTCAAAGGGTGGAGTTTTCCACAATTCTATTGGATCTACCGGCTGCACATCGTAGTGCCCATAAACCAAAACAGTGGGCAATGCAGGATCAAGTATCTTTTCTGCGAATACTATAGGGTTGCCGGCGGTCTCACAAATTTCCACTTTGTCCACCCCCATCGCTTCAAACCTTCCCTTTAGAAAGTTGGCGGCATGGATTATTTCCTCTTTTTTAGTGCTATCAGAACTTATGGACGGGATTTTGAGCAATTCAAATAATTCGGACAAAAAGCGATCCTTATTTTGGTCGATATATTTTTTAACTTCTGCGAGTTCCATAAATCTTATTTATATAAAATCTAATATTTTTATTCGAACTGAATAACTAAGTAAAATGTTCGTTTTCGGGCTCGCAAGATATTAAATAGGCAATGGAATAGCTATGAGAAACTATAAATAAGTGAAAAACTTGTTGAATATTAAAAGTCGTTATTTATCTTTGCAGTCCCTTACGAAAAAGAGGGAAAAAGCGAAAGTAGCTCAGCTGGTAGAGCACGACCTTGCCAAGGTCGGGGTCGCGGGTTCGAATCCCGTCTTTCGCTCTTTTTTATGGCTAAAATTTAGTCGATGCCCGGGTGGTGGAATTGGTAGACACGCAGGACTTAAAATCCTGTGGCCGTTAGGCCGTGCGGGTTCAAGTCCCGCCCCGGGTACAAAAAAGCCCTTGAAATCCATGGATTTCAAGGGCTTTTTTACTTAAGGCTGGCGGTAAACTACAATGACTCTTGACTAAAGGTGTCGCCTTGCGAAATATCTCCAGTTGTAAATCCCTTTTTAAACCATCTCATCCGTTGTTGGGAAGTGCCATGTGTAAACGAATCGGGAATTACTTGACCTCCTGATTGTTTTTGCAACCTGTCGTCGCCGATCATAAATGCCGCATTTAACGCTTCTTCCAAATCTCCATCTTCCATGCTGTGATTGGTTTTTTGGGAATGATATGCCCATACCCCAGCTAAAAAATCTGCTTGAAGTTCTAATTTTACTGACAGTTGGTTCATTTCCTTTTGGCTGATTTTCCCACGCTGAGCATCTAGCTGTTGGGTAATCCCCATAATTTTCTGAATATGATGACCTACCTCATGGGCTATGACGTACGCCTGAGCAAAGTCTCCAGGAGCATTTAGTTTGTCTTCCATCTCTTGAAAAAAACTCAAATCCAGATAGAGCTTTTCATCTCCCGGACAATAAAAAGGACCGGTGGCACTTGAAGCACTACCGCAGGCAGAAGTAACGCTATTGGTAAATAAAACCAAAGTGGGCTCACGATAATTGTCCAATAATCCATTCCAGGTATCTTCGGTATCTGCCAAGATAGTGGCGCTAAAATCTGCAAGAAGCTGTTCGTTGGCACTGGGTTGGTAAGAAGTCGAAGAGCTACTCAATGGCGCCCCTCCGCCCACCAAGTTGCCTATAAGCGTAATTGGATTATTCCCGGTGAGAAAGGATATAACAAGAAAAAGGCCGACTAAAATCAGCCCTACTTTGGAAAACAACAGCTTGGCCAAAGGCCTAATTAACATTTTAGAAATTCCCCTTCCCGAACTCAGGCCACGTGAAACCTGCCCTCTACGATCTTCTACATTAGAACTTTTTCTTCTTTGTTGCCATTTCATGATTGGAGAATTATGTGTCGAACGTAATTTAGAAAATCTAATGAAAAAATATACAATGGATTATCACTTTATAGAATTTGGATGCTGATGGTAAAATAAATTCTACTGTATGTAAAGGATAAAATACGAGTTAAAAAAACATATCTTTTCGAATATCCGGATACCTTTGAAAAGTTGATTTAAAACCGTGATATTTACATTTATTTTAAATTAAAAAAGACCACTAGCAACTTCTTTTCAATAGTTATAAGTTATATTCTACTTCCATTTACACAATGAATAAAGTATTAGCCGAACTAATTACGATTGGTGATGAGATTTTATATGGCCAAACTCTTGACACCAATGCACATTGGATGAGTGGTCAGTTAGATGCCATTGGTGTTAAGGTGATACGCAGAACTACGTGTGGCGATGTAGAAACGGAAATATTACAAGCGTTTGCCGAAGCAGAGCAACGAGCCGATATTATCCTGATTACTGGTGGTCTTGGTCCGACTAATGATGACCTTACCAAGCCTTGTCTGGCAAAATACTTTGATTGCGATATCGTGATGAATGATCAGGCACTCATTGAATTAGAGGCATATATGAGCGGTCGTGGGCGCGAACTTAACAAGCTCACCCGACTACAGGCCACCCTGCCGGAAAAATGCGAGATGGTAAGCAATGAGCGTGGTACCGCTTGCGGCATGTGGTTCGATTCAAATAAAAAGGTATTTGTGTCTATGCCGGGCGTTCCTCATGAGATGAGGCACATGATCACTCACAAGGTCCTCCCAAAGATCCAACGGACATTTTCTTTGCCCATCATTTATCATAAAATAGTTCGGCTTGCAGGAATTGGGGAATCTTGGCTTGCAGAGAAAATCGAAACCTGGGAAAACGCACTACCTAAAAATATCAGATTGGCTTATCTACCTACATTTGGTGATTTGAAACTTCGTTTTACAGCAATCGGAGAAAATCGTGAAGATATTAAATCGCAAATCGATGGACAAATTGAATTACTTTTGCCACTGATTCAGGAATACGTTTATGGCTACGGTGACGATACCTTGGAAATGGTCATTGGCCAATTGTTGAGAGAAAGGAATCAAAAAATGGCTTTAGCAGAAAGTTGTACAGGTGGCTTTGTGTCTCACCGCATCACAACAGTACCCGGAAGCTCTGACTACTTCAATGGCTCGGTGGTACCTTACCAAAATGAAATGAAAATCGCACAGCTTGGTGTAAAGCAAGAAACGCTTGAGACCCATGGGGCAGTGAGCGAAGCTACTGTCTCAGAGATGGCCGACAGGGTAAGGGAAAATTTTAAGGCTGATTTTGGTCTTGCCACTAGCGGTATCGCCGGACCGGGAGGAGGTACTATCGAAAAACCAGTTGGCACAATATGGATAGCGTGCTCACAAAAAGATAAAGTCACAACACGCAAGCTTAGTTTGACAAATGATCGAGTAGTAAACATTCAAATAACGTCAGTGGCATTATTAACAATGCTATATCAAAGATTGGTACAAAACGATTGAGAAAGGGAATGAAAAATACTAAATTGGCAGCGGCTAACTATATTCGAAATAAATAGAGAAATATGGCTTTAATAGAGATTTTGATGCCGCAAATGGGAGAAAGCGTTATGGAAGCGACGATTATCTCTTGGTTGAAAAAGGAAGGGGAAAGGGTAGATTTGGAAGAGCCTTTGCTAGAGGTAGCTACCGACAAAGTAGATACGGAAGTACCTGCTATTCAGGAAGGGTTTATCAAAGAATTTCTTGCCAAAGAAGGAGATGTAATACAAATTGGTTCACCAATTGCGATATTGAGTACTGATGGTGCAGAAATAGATTTTGAAAAATTACAGCGGGGAAACAGTGTCGCTAATGAGTCAAACAAAATCAACATACAACAATCTCCTGCTAAGAATATAGAAATTGAGCCTGACAAGCACATAGAAAAAGAAGAATATTTTCATGATATACCTTCGCAGGAGGGTGGCAGTTCAGATAGATTTTATTCCCCGTTAGTTAAAAATATAGCGAAGGAGGAGCACATCACCCAAAATGAACTAGATGCCATGGAAGGTACCGGAAGTGAAGGTCGGGTAACCAAAAATGATATTGTGGCTTTTTTGAAAAAGCGCAAAGCATCTGGTAGTCAGTTTCCCTCCAACGGGAGATCTTTGAAGTCAGAAGTGGAGCTTGGTACTTCTATTCCTGCCCCAATAGCAGGCGAAGATGACGAAGTGATAGAAATGGGCAGGGTGAGACGGATCATATCTGACCGGATGTTGGAATCTCGCAATGTGTCGGCACATGTCCATTCATTTGTAGAGGCTGATGTTACCAATATTGTCACTTGGCGAAGTAAGGTAAAGGAAGCTTTATTTAATGAGTATGGAATAAACCTGACTTTTACACCAATTTTTATCGAAGCGCTGGCCAAGGCTTTGAAGGATTATCCTATGATGAACATATCTGTCGATGGATATAAGATCATTATACGGAAGCATATCAATATCGGTATCGCTGTAGCACTTCCAGATGGAAATCTGATTGTTCCTGTAATTAAGGATGCTGATAAACTGAATTTAATTGAGCTAGCTAAACTGGTGTATGACTATGCTACCAGAGCCCGCTCCAATCAACTAAGTATTGAAGAAATCTCGGGTTCTACTTACACACTCACCAACGTGGGTTCATTTGGGAGCACAATGGGCACACCTATCATTTTGCAACCCAATGTAGGCATTTTGGCCATCGGTGCGATTGAGAAAAAGCCATCGGTCATACAAACAGAAGAATTCGGTGATATATTGGCCATAAGGCAGAAGATGACTCTTTCCCACTCATATGACCACAGGGTAGTGGATGGTGCCTTGGGTAGCCGCTTTGTAAAACGAGTTGGCGATTACCTTGAAAAATTTGATGTTAGCAGAACTTTTTAGAAAGCTAAATTGATTTGTGGCCTGTCCTTATTCTTCAGGATACATTTCCTTCTCCCATTTTGTATATTTCTCTGTGAGGGATTTTAGAATGGCTTCATGGTTTTTTGATACATTTTCACTTTCCCCCAAGTCCATATCCAAATTATAAAGTTCAGAAGGTTGATCCCCATCTTTTACCAATTTCCAAGGACCTTTCCTGACAGCTAGCTCATTTCCTCGTTTCCAAAAAAGGGTACGATCTGGTAGTTTTTGATTGGTGATCAACATGGAATTCAAATCTATTCCATCAAGTGAATGTGCTTCTAAATTTTCCACTCCTGCCATCGAGGCAAAAGTTGGATACAAATCCATGGTCATAGCAGTAGCGTCACTAGTGATTCCGGGGTTTATTTTCCCTGGCCAACGTGCAATAAACGGCACTCGGTGGCCTCCTTCATACATTTCTGCCTTTTGCCCGCGCAATGGGCCATTGTTGGAAATATTTTTAAATAGTTGGTTATAATGGATATATCCACCATTGTCAGAAGTAAAAATCACCAAGGTGTTTTCATCGAGGTTTAAAACTTTTAAGGTTTTTATGATTTCGCCAACGCTGCCGTCAATAGCTTCCACCATGGCTTTTACATGTGGTTGCACATTTTCTCTATCTGCAATAATTCCCCATTTATCATTTTCATAAGATTTCCCTTTTTCCCTTTGGGCAGGGTCATTTGGACCTTGCCACGGAAAATGAATGGCAAGATGAGCCATATATAAAAAGAAAGGCTCGCCTTGATGTTTTTGAATGAATGTTTTGCTGTGGTCAGTGATTAGGTCGATACTATACCCATCTTCCATCTCCAGTTGGTTGTTGTTCCACCAATCTTCACGTCCCCACCTATTGATGTGAGAGTGGTGGTCACCATCTCCAGAGCCCAATCCTCGGAATTCGTCAAACCCCTGATTGGTTGGCAAAAAAGGTTCGTGGTACCCCAAATGCCATTTGCCAAACATTCCCGTAGCATATCCCGCGGATTTCAGGGTCTCAGCAATTGTTACTGCTTCGAGTGGCATCCCTTCATCATATTGGGTTTTACCACTCAATGGTCCTTCGAAGTTAACTCCGAGCCGATTTTGGTATCTGCCGGTTAAAAGGGCAGCACGGGTTGGTGTACACATTGGCCCATTGGAATGGAAATCAGTAAGGCGGATACCTTCAGCCGCCAGTTGGTCTATATTGGGTGTCAAATTGCTTTTATTTCCATAACAATTAATATCTCCATAGCCAAGATCATCGATAAGGATTAATACAATATTAGGCTTTGTACCATCTGGAGTTTTGGAATTGCATCCAAATACCATGAAATAAAAAAGCAATAGTATCAGGTGTAAATATTTTCTCATTTTTCGTTTTTGTTATTTTATTGAAAGCATCTTCTAAACCACTTTCAAGGTAGCAGAATTACTCAAGGGCAGCAATGGATTCGATAATTTAGAGTTCAAAGTGTAGATTTCATATTTAAAAGCTAAGATTATTCTGTTTATCGATGATGATAGCCGAGGAAAGAAGTTCTAGCTATTTATGTTCTTAGGAGAAAATGTTATGAGCTGATTTGGAGGTAG
The DNA here is from genome assembly GCA_030426345.1 of Bacteroidia bacterium. Lineage (GTDB taxonomy): Bacteria > Bacteroidota > Bacteroidia > Cytophagales > Cyclobacteriaceae > JAAUQL01. The sequence continues at coordinate 14,261 of JAUHYU010000032.1, read as the reverse complement.
AGATTTTATCGAGTGAAGACAATTTATTTTTTCAAATGTAAAAGTGAGTGGGGTGCAGATCAAGATAATTAATACATATTGGGTTTTTGGAAGTAAAAATTGCACTAAGAGCATATTTGGCGGATAGCAATAAAAAAAATTCTTGAAGGAAGATTTCTTGATTTTTAGATTTCAATGCACAAGTGCTACCCAGTTTTTGCACTAAATCAAACCTTTCACTTCTAATCAAACCCTTATTTAGACATGGAGAAATCGCAATTCATGATTTGGTGTTGAATCGTGTGTTTTTTAGTTTTATAAAGAATCCAAGATTCATAACATCGTGTTTTTAAACCATTTGAATAGAATCTATTAAAGTATTCAAGATTTTCGTCTATGAATAGGTAAAATTGTGATGGACAAAACGATGCGGGTATTTATGTCAGATTATAACATTTAGATGACCAAAGTATCAAAAGCTTACAAGAGTGACGAGACTATTTCTCTTGATTAGTTTGAAGCTGTGGGCAGGCGTACTTTTATGCAACAATAATTATACGTCGGTCCTTAATACACACAGTCATGATCCTATTTGTACTTTATCTGATATCGCTGGTTTGGATGGTTGTCTTTCTCACCAAATTTGTGAAGCCATTCAAAAAGAAAAAAGAATTTGAATCTACCAAGATCAAATACATTCCATTGAAAAAATCCAAAAAGCCCAATGTTACCTATTATGTTTTGGATTCAGGTGAATTGGTCGAAATGAACAAATAAAAAGGTTCTTCCTAGATTCATTTTATTCCTATGATCTTGGTGGCCAAACCACTCAGAAAATTAGATAAAAAGCATCTAAAATCCATCAATCAAAGTATTTTTTCCACCACCACTGAAAGACAATCAGGGCCCAGACAGTGGCGTGGCTATCGCCGGGATTCATGGAAAATAGATGCTTTTTTAGCTTTTTAATCTCGTCTAGATCGAAAAGGTTTTGCTTTCGGATTAGTTGATCTCCTAGCAGATCGTCATCGATCATGGATTTTAGAGACGTTCTGAACCATTTTAACAAAGGCACCTCAAACCCTTTTTTTGGTCTTTGATATAATTCTTCCGGGAGCATATCCCGAAAGGCATCCTGCAAAATTCGTTTGCGCATTTGTCCATTGATCTTTGAGGACACCGGTAGCCGCGACACGAAATCCACCAACTGATGATCTAAGAATGGCACCCTAACTTCCAGGCCATTGGCCATCGACATCAAATCTACTTTCCGAAGCATATCATTGGGCAATACCAATTGCATATCAGCCCGCAACAACTCATTGAAATCTTTTTCTGATTTGATTGATTCCAGCAGCATTTCCTTTCGATCTGAATAACTATTTTTATCAATCTTATTTCTGATGTCTTGGTGTAACAGACCCATCACACGGTTTTCAGAAGCAACGCCAGCCCAAGCCCAGTATCTGTCTTTCTGATTTAAAGCCAAACCATTGGCATATTTTTCCGCCTGACGGATTTTGTTGGACAAAGCCCCATTTCTGGATTTGGGAATGTGTTTTAACAATGGGCCTACTATTTTCAACATTGAATTTACAGGACTGCTACCCATGGCCCGCAAATGGGCTGCATGTTTATTGTATCCGGAAAAAAGCTCATCGGCCCCGTCGCCAGATAGCGCAACGGTGATGTGTTGCCTGGTTTTTTTACTTAAAATATAGGTTGGGATAGCCGAGGAATCTGCAAATGGCTGATCCATGCGATCCAGGATATCAAATAGATTTGCATACAAATCGTCATTGGTTAGCGAGAAAACTGTATGATTCGTGTCAAATTTTTTGGCGACCAGATTCGCATATTTTGTTTCGTCAAAGAATGGTTCATCGGCATACCCAATGCTAAATGTGTGTAAATCCTCTTTGTATTTTCTCGCAATCCCAGAGATAATAGAAGAATCAATTCCCCCGCTTAGGAAAGTACCTAATGGCACATCAGCAACCAACCTAGCTTTCACCGATTCCTCCATCAGGCTGCGAAGTTGCTTTTGCTGATTTTCATAAGAATCCGGTTTCTCTTGAACATCAACTGCCGATTTCGGCAATTGATAATATTCATGGATTTTGAAGCCTTTTTTATCGATAAAAGCATAGTGACCCGGCATCAGCATCTTTACACCTTTGATCATGGTATCAGGTGCCGGCGTGTAGTTCAGCTGGAGATAAGTACATAAAGATTCCAAGTCCAACTCCCTTTTTATACCATAAGCCAGCATCGAATGCATGTCGGAGGCAAACAATAATTTATCCTCATCGTCCAGATAGTAAAGTGGCTTTATTCCGTATCTGTCACGCGCTATGAATAGATTATTTTCCTGCTCGTCATAGATACAAAAGGCAAAAAATCCATTGAGCATATTCAGGCATTTCTCCCCATAATGGACATAAGCATAAAGCAAAACTTCCGTGTCAGAATCTGACTGAAATACATACCCATGGGAAATCAGATCTTTTTTTAGCTCCCGGTAGTTGTAGATCTCTCCATTGTAAACTATCCTATATCTGCCACTCGCGTCTTTCATAGGCTGAGCAGCATTATAGCTCACGTCAATGACCGAAAGCCTGCGGTGGCCAAGCCCCACAAAATCATTCATCCAAACACCTCGCGCATCCGGTCCACGGCGTTCGATTTGTTCCGTGGCATTGGAAAGATGGATCATGTGCATTTTCCCGATCATGTTTTTGGCATATATTCCAGTGATTCCACACATAAATTATCAGGCTATTTGTAAATGATCATAATCCACTATCCGGCAAAGATCAAATAATTTCCAAAATTCAGTACATAGTATCCCAAATTTGTTATCCCGTGCTGAAATTTGTTGCATGATCTGTGCTTGGTCTAACAATATATTTTCATAAAACCGTTAATTTTGCAACAAAACAGGTTGGATGGAATACTTTTTCAAGGGAAAATTATATTTGATAATTGCCATTGCGGCGCTGTCCGCTCTTATCAGTTCATGTACCGGCAGTCGGATAAAGCGTGAGCAAAAAGTTGATACTGTTATCTCCAGAGCTAGATCCTATACCGGAACGCCTTACAAATATGGCGGGACGACTTCCTTGGGCATGGATTGTTCAGGATTATTGATGCGGAGTTTTGAAGCTGTTGATATGTATATTCCCCGTGTTGCCAGGGATCAAAGTAAAATTGGTAGTCGAGTGGGCATCAATGATTTGGAGAAAGGCGACCTCGTCTTTTTTAAGACAATGAAAGGCAATGGGCGTATAACCCATGCGGGAATGGTAACTGATGCACGAAAGAAGGACAGGATCATGGTGATCCATGCATCGTCGAGTAGGGGGGTGATGGAAGTCAATTTGATGTCGGATTATTATCGAAAAGCATTTGTAAAAGCGCGCAGGATTAAATTTTGACAATGCATAAAATTGGAATATATTTGCGCTCCAATTAATATTGGGGCATTAGCTCAGCTGGCTAGAGCACCACGCTGGCAGCGTGGGGGTCAACGGTTCGAATCCGTTATGCTCCACCTTTGCCCTCCGAAGCCTTGGCATAGGGGGGCTTTTTTATGCCTCATGGAAATTGGAGGCTTTTAATGCTTAAATAGGGTTCCATTTCAATGGCGGTTCACACTCCCCAAACCGGAAGCATCCAAATCCACATCGTCCGGATCACCAAAATAATCTATAGAACCAATACCGCTTGCCTCGCCTTTGAGCTTGTCGCTGGCATGGACGCTTACGCTGCCAATGCCATTTGATTTCACCAATGTGAATTTGCTGTGCAGGTTTTGGGCGTCATAGTTTCCAATGCCATCAAAGGAAACTTTATGATATTCTGTATTTCCACTAATTTCAAAATTACCCACACCGGAAATGTCAGCGATCACTTTTGACACCTCAATGTCTAGTTCGACATTCCCTGCTCCTTCAAATTCAAGCTTTAGGTTGTCTGTCTTTATGGAATTGTCGCTCTGCAAATCCACAGCGCCCTCAATCCTCAATTTTGAAAGTTCCTTAAAGTTTATATAAACCTCTATATTCCATGGTTTTTTGAACCTTTTTTCATCCATTTCAATCCTAAGCTCCCCACCATCTGACGATACCTCTATCAATTCGATATATTTTTCACTGGCTTTAATCGTCAGTGCATTATTATCGGATTGCCGAAGATTGACACTATAGGGCCCTTTTAGGAATATGCTGGAAAAATTATTTACCTGATAGGATTTTTCCATTTTGTCTTGGGCCTGTACCTCTGAAACAAAAAGCAGAATAGCAAAGCAGCCAATTATTGGTGGGAGTTTTCTCATGGTTATATAAAGTTAAATAAACAATCTCAGATGTCAATTTACGTGCCATGGATTTTTGACGCTTTATTTTAAGGTTTTGCATCAATTGATGTGTCATAACCGAACACTTTTATGTTCGGTTATGACTAGAAAAGATTAATCTTCAGAAATATTGATTTTATACCAATCTATGTTTCTCGTCAGATACATTGTTGTCCCAAGTATTAGGGTTAGCCCAATGCTTCCCATCAACAAAGCATACTCTGCCAACTGAAGTGTAACATATAGGAAGTTGTATATCACGGACATAGCAATGAATACGAGAATGGAAAATTTCCTGCTCCTGAAAACGCTGAACGAGTACACAGAGATCATTCCAATGATGGCGATGGCAGAGATAAGGTAGGCCATATTGAAGCCAAGATGTTCAGAAATGGAAACCAACAAAATATAGAAAAGACAAAGACCCAAGCCCACAAGAATGTATTGAAATGGATGTATTTTTCTTTTGTTCAGGATTTCCACCACGAAGAAAATCAGAAATGTCAAGGCGATCATCATGGCACCATACTTAGACGAACGCATGGATTTTTGATAGTCGTCTATCGGTAAAAGGAGATCAAGCCCAAAACCCGATTCTTTGATGCTTTTGGAATATTCAGACCCGAACCATTGTTGGGGATAATTCCGGTTGAGTTGTAGAATCTTCCAAGAAGCGTTAAACCCACTTTCTGTGACGTCCCGTTCGTCGGGTAGGAAATTACCATTGAAACTTGGGTCCTCCCAGCTTGAATGGAGTTTTGCATTGGTAACGCTCCCAAGGGGTGTCAATGATAGGGTTTGGCTGCCACGAAGCTTTAAATCAAGAGCAAAGTCGAATTTCTGGGTTTCGGAGTTGGATAAAGGAGGGAGGTCAATGGTAAAACCAGATTCAATCAATCCTGGAATTTTCGATCCAGGCTCGACTGTCAATCTCTCTTTATTCCATTGCATTACAACTTCGTCCTTTATGCCCCTAAGGTCGGAAAGCCCTACGGTTAGAAAGGCCCGGTCATATTGTATTTCAACTATGTTGTCTTCTACAATCTTTTTTGAAATGTTAAAACTCCCAGCCAGTTCCAGATCAGATTTATAAACGACCACTTCGTGGATGCCCCGCTTTAATTTTTGAGGTTCTATTGCTCCGATGATATCCAGCGCCTCAGGTAGCATGTGATAATATCGTGTCGCCCTCGTGGTCTTGTCATCATGTGTTTCGTCAAACACCACGGGAATGGTAAGGATTGGTCCATTAATTTGTTGGCTTCCCGCCCATTTCAAACTGACTTCCCGAATCGCTTCTTCACTCAAAAGTTCTCGTTCTGAGATGATCCGTTCGATCATTGCTGAGGGAATCAAGAGAAGCAGCATCAAAATGGTAATGACCATCAATTTGAGGCTAACTGAATTTTTAATCCAGTTATTTACTTTGTCGAATAATTTCATTGGGTTTTCCATAGTTTTGTTTTTTAAAAGTACTTTGTGTTTCAAAGTATGTAGATAAATTTTTTTAACTTAATAGACGCTCAAGCGCCCCTAGATGTTTTTTGAATGCTGATTTTCCTTCTGTAGTTGCATAATATTTCGTATTTGGCTTTCTATCTAAAAATTCTTTTTCCACCCTGATATATGTTTGGTTTTCCAATGACTTGAGATGGCTCGCAAGATTCCCATCCGTTACATCCAATAGCGATTTCAACGAATTAAAATCCATGTAATCGTTCACGACAAGAGCCGACATAATTCCTAATCTGACCTTGTTTTCAAATGCTTTATTTAAGTCCTTGAGTATCTCTTTCACTTTTCGTATTTCAAATGCATCATTATTCCATAAATGATGTGCATTACACCAAACCCAACCGCCCAAAATAAAAGCCCATACCCAATGAAGTATGTCGCAAATAGCCCCAAACATATCTCAATAATCCCCAGACTTCTGACTTCTGTCAATGTGTACTTACTCGCATTAACCAAAGCCAATCCATAAAAAATCAATGTCAGTGGTGCTACCAGCCCAACAAATCCTTGAAAGAGTAAAATAATGCACAATACTCCGCCGCTGACAAGTGGGATGGCCAAATTCATCAATAACCGCTTGGTTTGGACGTCCCAGAGACTTTGCTTCATTTGTTTGGCCCGCTTCGTCGTAAAGAAAATCCCTGAACCAATGGACAAAATTAATGTCCCACAGGCAATAAGTATTAAGGCACAAATAGACTCAACGGTCAAATCTACCATTCTATATCCCAAATAACTCTGCGAAGTATAGACAGTTTGGTAAGCTAGGTATGACGCACAAAGCGCAAAAATCCCTGCCACGACTCCTGAGTAGCCGCTTAAAGAAATAAATCTTGAGGATCGCTCCATTATTTCTTTAATGTCCTTGATGTCACTGATATATTTTTCTTTTTCCATGGAAAGTACTTTGTGTTTCAAAGTAAAAGATCAAAAACAACATATCCAAAAAATCTTATTAATAATTTATAGGGTTGTAAGTTCCGCGGAAGAGCTTTTAAAAATATGCTTAATTATGCCGTCACGCCCAACAAAATATAGTGGAGATTAGGAATGACGGAAAAATAGTTCCATCCTTTATAAAGACACTTTCCCTGACTTACATCAGAAATAGTCCGTCACATAAATTTATTTCTATTATTTTTGCACAAATTTTATCCAGTATGTTCGACAATTTAAGTACCAAATTAGACCAGGCATTTAAGACCCTTAAAGGGCAGGGAAGCATTACAGAAATCAATGTTGCAAAGACGGTAAAAGAAATCCGACGTGCACTGATTGATGCCGATGTAAACTATAAGGTTGCTAAAGAAGTAACGGACAATATTAAGAATGAGGCATTGGGCCGAGATGTACTCATCTCTGTTTCTCCTGGGCAGTTGTTAACTAAAATTACCCAGGAAAAGCTTGCTGAACTCATGGGCGGCACCAAAGCCGACATTGATGTAAAGGGCGACCCTGCAGTAGTTTTGATCTCAGGATTGCAAGGTTCCGGTAAAACGACTTTTACAGGAAAACTGGCGAGTATGTTGAAAAAGCAAGGAAGGCAGGTGCTGTTGACAGCTTGTGATATTTATAGGCCAGCAGCGATAGATCAGCTCAAAGTGCTGGGAGAGCAAGTAGGAGTGGAAGTCTATGCCGAACCGGAAAATAAAGATGCGGTGAAAATTGCCAAAAATGCCATTGCACATGCAAAGGCTACCGGTAAGAAAATAGTGATCGTCGATACTGCCGGCCGTTTGGCAGTCGATGAAATGATGATGAACGAAATTGCTGCCTTAAAAGACGCCTTAAATCCATCAGAAACGTTGTTTGTGGTAGATTCCATGACTGGTCAGGATGCTGTGAATACTGCCAAAACTTTTAACGAGCGATTGAATTTTGATGGTGTCGTACTTACCAAACTTGATGGTGATTCCCGTGGTGGTGCAGCCCTTTCTATCCGAAATGTGGTAGATAAGCCAATAAAATTCATTAGTACCGGGGAGAAGATGGATGCCATTGATGTATTCCATCCGGACCGTATGGCCCAGCGGATTCTCGGCATGGGTGATGTGGTTTCTTTAGTGGAGAGAGCTCAGCAAAACTTTGATGAGGATGAGGCCATGCGCCTCAATAAGAAAATTCGCAAAAATCAGTTTAACTTCGATGATTTCCTTTCTCAACTGGAGCAGATTAAAAAAATGGGGAATATCAAAGATCTTATCGGCATGATCCCCGGCATGGGCAAAGCTATGAAAGGCCTCGATGTGGATGATGAATCTTTTAAACCCATAGAAGCAATCATCAAGTCTATGACTATGAAGGAAAGAGAAAACCCTGATTTGATCGATGGCAGCCGAAGAAAGCGAATCGCCAAAGGAAGTGGAACGACAATTCAACAAGTTAACAGCCTGATGAAGCAATTTGCAGACATGAGAAAGCTAATGAAAACCATGAACAAAATGGGCGGGGGAAAACGTGCATTGGCCAATATTAATCCATTTGGTAAGTAGACTAAACTACTCTTTTACGGTTATTATAGTTCCAAAATCATGGATTTAGGAAGCTTTCTAGGGCTATAGGGAATAGATTAACCTGCGTTGCCTTATTTCTATTATCAGTCAAAACTCAAAAATAAACCCTTCTTTTTTTATCCTGTCGTATACCTGCTTGTCAAACCGATATAGATTAGCAGCACGGTGAGAAACTCCCTTTTGCTTTTCATTGCAACGGATCAATAGGTCCATTTTCATAATCTTACGCCTGAAGTTGGGCTTGTCAAGCTTCACTTCTAAAATTGCTTCATAAAGCTCTTGCAGCTGAAGAAGCGTAAATTTTTGTGGCAATAGATTGAAACCTATCGGCTCGTGCTTTACCTTTCTCTTCAAGTTTTCCCAGGCAAAAACCAATATTTTTCCATGGTCATACGGTAGTTTCCCAATGTCCTCAATATTAAACCACCTGACATCGGAAGCAGTAAAACCTGGTATCAATTCATAGTTTTCCGGTTTGGTCAATGCATAGTAGGCAATGGTGATCACCCGTTTAGTTGGGTATCGGTCTGCATCACCAAACGCCTTCAACTGCTCCAAATAAATATCCCTCACTCCCGTCAAATCCTTTAATACTCGATGAGCAGCAGCATCTATATTTTCATTATAAGTGACAAACCCGCCGGGCAATGCCCATTGATCTTTTATCAACCCATCTGCATGCTGTACCAGCATCACATGTAACTGCGACTCCTGAAATCCAAAAATGATACAATCGATTGACAGGTCTTCAATGATGTTGTCAGAAAATTGTTGAGGATTATGTACAGACATACTTATATTTAATCAATAAAAAGCATTTGGATTTCCATGGCTTGGTAAAAGCATAGAAAATCCATCAATTTTAAGGAATAAAAATTATAATTAACAGCAAAACACATTTAACTTGTAGTCATGTTGACTATATCATTATAATCCATATATTTACAATTAATTCTAAACCAAAATTATATGCTACTAGGATATGATCTCGGGAGTTCGTCTATCAAGGCAACACTGATCCGAGCGCAAACCGGTGAAGTCGTGGCATCTGCCACCTACCCAAAACAAGAGATGTCGATGATCTCCAAAAAGCCGGGTTGGGCAGAGCAAAAACCGGACGACTGGTGGACAAATATCAAAAATGCTACCCAGGAATTATTGCTTAAAAGCCGCACGCCAAAAGACCGCATCCAAGCTATCGGCATTTCTTACCAGATGCACGGGCTCGTATTGGTAGATGAAGAGCAAAATGTATTGCGACCATCGATTATCTGGTGTGACAGTCGTGCCGTAGAAATAGGAAAAAAAGCTTTTCATGATCTGGGAGGCGAATTTTGCCTTGAAAATTATTTGAACTCTCCAGGCAATTTTACCGCCTCAAAACTGAAATGGGTAAAGGACAACGAGCCGGAAACCTATGAGCGGATATATAAAGCTATGCTTCCCGGTGATTATGTGGCGATGAAAATGACGGGGGAAATCAACACGACTACATCAGGATTGTCAGAGGGAATATTCTGGGATTTCAGGTCAAAATCTGTGGCCGATAAGTTGCTTTCCTATTATGGAATCGACCCTAACATTTTGCCTGATATTGTCGATACTTTTTCTGCACAAGGCCAGCTCACTGCAAAAGCTGCCAAAGAACTGGGTCTCTCTGAAGGCACAAAAATCTGTTATCGTGCTGGAGACCAACCCAACAATGCATTTTCACTTAACGTGCTCAATGCCGGGGAGGTAGCGGCTACCGCCGGAACCAGCGGCGTGATTTATGGCATCATGGAAACTCCGGAGCATGATCCGCTCTCAAGGGTAAATACTTTTGTACATGTGAACCATGCTAAAAAGAAAGAGCGGTATGGTGTCTTGTTGTGTGTCAACGGCACTGGCATATTGAACAGTTGGTTGCAAAAAAACCTAGTGGAAGGAGCAACTTACGATGATATGAATGAAATGGCAATGCAGGCTCCAATCGGAGCAGACGGGTTGTCATTCATACCTTTTGGAAATGGTGCAGAACGCATCATGGAAAATAACGATACCGGGGCGCGACTTTCCGGTCTCAACTTCAACAGGCACAATCAATCACATATCCTGAGGGCGGGGCAAGAAGGTATTGTATTCGCACTCAACTACGGCTTCAATATCATGAAGGAAATGGGAATGGAAATAAATACAATCCGTGCCGGTCATGCCAATATGTTTCTCAGCCCACTATTTCGTGAGGCATTCGCGAATGTCACCTGTGCCAAGTTAGAATTATATAATACCGACGGAGCCCAAGGTGCTGCAAGAGGCGCAGGTATAGGCTCAAAGGTATATGCCAACTACGAAGAGGCTTTTAAGGGTCTAAAATCCATAGAAACTGTAGAACCAAGTCCAGCTTTATTTGGCGCTTATGAAGATGCGTATGAAAACTGGTTAAAAAATCTTAACATTTAAATTATAAAACTATGAGCAATTCTTATTTCCCATCAGTGGATAAAATAAAGTTTGAAGGCAAGGATTCTACCAATCCTTTTGCTTTTAAGTACTACGACGAAAACCGCAAACTGCCCGGAGGCAAAACCATGAAAGAGTATTTCAGGTTTGCCATTGCCTACTGGCATACGTTCTGTGGCACAGGTAATGATCCATTTGGCCCTGGAACCAAAAAATTTCCATGGGATGCTGCCGATAGTGCAGAAAAACGTGCCAAGAATAAAATGGACGCTGCTTTTGAATTCTTCACTAAAATCGGCGCACCGTATTATTGTTTTCACGATTTTGACCTGATTGAAGAAGGAAGCTCTATCGCAGAATCTGAAAAGAGGCTCCAGACAATTGTTGATTATGCGAAATCCAAGCAAGCGGAATCGGGTATAAAACTGCTTTGGGGCACTGCCAATGTATTTTCTAATCCAAGATATATGAATGGCGCATCTACCAACCCTGACTTCACAGCACTGGCTTGGGCAGGAACACAGGTAAAAAATGCCATTGATGCTACGATAGAACTAGGCGGAGAAAATTATGTATTCTGGGGTGGTCGTGAAGGCTACATGTCACTGCTCAATACCAACATGAAAAGAGAAGTAGAACATCTTGGCCAATTTCTGACTACTGCACGCGATTACGGTAGAAAGCATGGATTTAAAGGCACTTTTCTCATAGAGCCAAAGCCTATGGAGCCAACCAAGCACCAATATGACTTTGATGCAGCAACGGTAATTGGCTTCCTTAAGGAGTATGGATTAGAGAAGGATTTTAAACTGAATTTGGAAGTGAACCACGCTACACTTGCCGGGCATACTTTCCAACACGAATTGCAGGTGGCGGCAGATGCAGGCCTTTTAGGTAGCATTGACGCCAATCGTGGCGATTATCAAAATGGTTGGGACACGGACCAATTTCCAATCAATCTTTTTGAATTGGCCGAAACCATGCTAGTAATTCTTGAGGCTGGAGGATTCACTACAGGAGGTGTCAATTTTGATGCAAAGACCAGAAGGAATTCCACGGATTTGGAGGACATTTTTCTGGCTCATATCGGTGGAATGGACGCTTTTGCCAGAGGGGTATTGATCGCTTCAGATGTATTGGAAAAGTCGGATTACAAAAAATTGCGCTCTGAAAGGTATGCATCTTTTGATTCGGGTAAAGGAGCTGAATTTGAAAAAGGTAAATTGAGTTTGGAGGATTTGAGAGCCTATGCGATAGAGACAGGCGAGCCAAAGCAAATCAGTGGCAAGCAAGAACACTTTGAGAATATCATAAATCAGTATATTTAGAAAATATAATTTTTAATTTTACAGCTCCATACAAGAATTGCATGGAGCTTTTTTTATATCAATAAAATTTATGGCTAACGCCTCTGAACCTATAGGTATTTTTGATAGTGGAATCGGTGGTTTGACCGTAGCCAAAGCAGTTCATCAACTGATGCCAAAAGAAAATATTATTTACTTTGGCGATACTGCCCATTTGCCATATGGTGATAAATCTACAGCAGCGATTCAGGCTTATTCCATCAAAATTTGTGATGTATTCCTTCAGCGAAAATGCAAGGTCATCCTTATTGCATGTAATTCTGCCAGTGCGGCTGCTACCGATTTAGTAAAAGAATATGTTGGTTCACGAGCCAAGGTTTTCAACGTCATTGAACCTGTCGTGAACTATATCAGAGAGACTTATCACAATGCGGAAATTGGATTAATCGGCACCAAACAAACCGTGGGATCGGAGGTATATGCTAAAAAAATTGAGGGGTTGGGAAATGGTCTTAAGCTGAATTCTCTCGCCACTCCATTGCTCGTTCCTATGATTGAAGAAGGATTTCTGCAAGGAACAATTAGCCAAGATATCATCAACGAATACCTCAAAAAACCAATGCTCCAAAATATTCAAGCATTGATTTTGGGGTGTACTCATTATCCGTTGATCAAGGAACAAGTGGAGCATTTTTATGATGGTCAGGTGACAGTGATTGATTCTTCGGAAACGGTTGCAGCATCGCTCAAGGCCTATTTGGAATACCATTTACTGATCAATACTTCGGCAAAATCTGTAAATAAATTTATGGTGTCTGACTATACGAGTTCTTTCGAAGAATTGACGAAACTATTTTTTGGAAGCCAGGTTCACTTAGAAAATCATAAACTTTGGGAATGAATCAATATCTCTCAACCATATTTACTAAATTCAAATAAAATATGAATACAATGAAAAGCCTATTTCCGATTTTTTTACTACTGACAATTATTTCGGTGGTGTCGTGTGGAGAAAAGAAGAAAAGTGCTAAAGATTTGCTTTATGATAAGGTAATAGCTATTCATGATGAAATAATGCCAAAAATGGGAGACATCATGAAATACAAAAAGCAATTAAGTCAAAAGATGGATACTTTGATTGCGGAAGGAGCGGATCAAAACGTAGAATCCATAGAATCATTGAAAAAAACAGTAAAAGATCTGGAAATTTCAAATGACGAAATGATGAACTGGATGCATCAATTTAACCCGGAATTTGAAGACATGACAGAAAAAGAAATTATGGACTACTTGAATGATCAAAAAACTAAAATAGAAAAGGTTGGTAAAACAACTTCTGAGGCATTGACAAACGCAGAAAAACTCTTAAACAAATAAATCATGCAAAATACAAACAGTAAAACAGCACTAGTTCTTATCGTATTTCTACTCATTGCTTTCACTTCCTTTGGCCAAAAGAAGTCCATATTCAATGGTAAAAATCTAGACGGATGGAAAATTTATGGCACGGAAAAATGGTATGTGGAAAATGGGGAACTCATCTGCGAAAGCGGGCCGGACAAGGCTTATGGCTATCTAGCAACGGAAAAGCAGTACAAGGATTTTGAAGTAGAACTGGAGTTTTTCCTCCTTGCCAATGGAAATAGTGGGGTATTTATCCGCTCGTCGATAGAGGGGACAAAGATCACAGGATGGCAAGCCGAGGTAGAACCTAAAGGAGGGGAAACTGGTGGAATTTACGAAAGTTATGGCAGAGGCTGGTTGATCAAGCCTGACAAGGAAAAGGACAAAGCTCAAAAAGCCAATGCTTGGAACAAAATGAAAGTCCGCGCCGTGGGTGGCACAGTTACTACCTGGATCAACGGCACTGAGATGGTCACATTGACCGATGACAAAATCGGTCAGGCGACAGGCTCAATAGCCCTTCAAATCCATGACGGTGGAGGTATTAAAGTAAAATGGAGAAAATTGAAAGTAAAGGAATTGTAAAAAACATGACTAAATCCCCTGTTCTCTCTGCAGGGGATTTTTTTAGAGTAAAAACCCTCCAAAATCCATGGATTTTGGAGGGTTTTTGTTGTTAATGACTCCAATCAAAACCATCGATCCGTGAAACAGAAGCGACTAAAAGTTGAATGCATTTTTCAA
>JAUHYU010000031.1 GCA_030426345.1 Bacteroidia bacterium | reverse complement strand
AGCATCAGCCACTTTATAGCCATATACTTTTATGTGTATTAAAATACACTAAAAATCCCAGCCTAACGGTAAGACAGGCATGAATTTCTTCATAATAGCTTCCGTCATTCCCACGAAAGTGGGAATTTCCCACTTACTCGAAAAGGTGTTTAAAGGATGTGAGACCCTATTGAAGCAGATTCCTGATATCCCGAGAAAATCGGGATTCAGGAAAGACGTTCAGTTTGTTGTTGAGATGATATTGATGATCGAACTCAGGTTAATATTTCTGTGGAAATAGACTCTGGAAATCTATCACAAACTCATCAAATCCTTAAACTTGGATGCCTGCCGCCGACTTACCTCTACCTTTTCACCACCTTTCATTTTGACCAATAAACCACCATTAAACCATGACTCGATACTTTCTACCCAACTCAGATTGATGATGTGTTTGCGACTGGCGCGAAAAAATGACCGCTCGTCCAATTTTTTATCTAGTGCATTGAGTGACTTGTGGATCATGGGTTTTTGATTATCGAAATGCACTTTGATGTAATTACCATCTGACTCAAAAAACCTGACTTCCTCCAGTCTCACAAACCAACACTTTTCCCCGTCCTTCACAAAAACCTGATCGCGTAACCCCAGCTTGTGCCGTGGCGCATCCTGACTTACATTGGCGCGATCAGCCATCACTTTTTGAATGCACTCGTCCAGCCGCTCTTTACGGATGGGCTTCAGCAAATAATCCAGCGCATTGATCTCAAAAGCCTTGAGCGCATATTCATCGTACGCTGTGGTGAAGATCACTTTTGGGACTATCTCCAGAGATTCGAGCAATTCAAATCCATTTCTCCCAGGCATTTGAATGTCCAGAAAAAGGAGCTCCGGTTTCAGTTCGGCAATTTTCTCTTCGGCATCATCGGCATTGATCGCCTCTCCTACGATTTCTATTTTTTGATAATTGCTCAGCAAGGAGATCAATTCCTTTCTTGCCAGTCTTTCGTCGTCGATAACTAGTGCTTTCATACCTTAAAATTATGGTGTAAAAATGGCTTAAAATCCATGCAAATTATATTTTTTGTGGCACACATACTTCTGTGAGTACCGTGTTTTTGTCTTCGTTTTCTATGGAAAATGAAGCGTTTTCCCCGTACAAAAGCATCAGCCTTTGTCGCGTATTGGCAATACCAAAACCCTTCGATCCGTTAAGATTTTCCTGCTTTAGCTGGCCGTTATTCCTTATTTTTATGGTCAATTTATTCTCTCGAACCGCAGCATCCAGTGAAATTGCCCCGCCTTCCTTCAGTTTGGCAATGCCGTGTTTGATTCCATTTTCCACCAACGTCTGAACCATCATGGGAGGTACCGAAAAATTCATGGATTTTGGATCTATTTGAAAGTATGTTTTCAATCGCTCTTCATATCGGATCGACTCTAGATTGAGGTAATCTTTCACGGCATGAAGCTCCTCCTCAAAACTTGTAAATTTATTTTTGTTGACCACGAGAGAACTGCGCAAGATACTTGATAATTGCGTGATGGCGTCTTTTGATTTTTCCGGGTTTTCATCCACCAACGCCCTGATGCTGTTAAGCGCATTGAATATAAAATGTGGGTTGAGCTGTGATTTGAGATTGTTCAGCTCAATTTCATTTTTGAGGGCTTCATATTTCAACGCGGCATTATACCTTTCGAAATAATGGTATATAAAGTAAAATAATGTCCAAACAAAATAAATGGAAAGTGTAGAAATGAGGGTGACACCGACATTGAATGAGTCCAGATCATAGCTCACCACGATAATTCCCAGCACAGTCAGAAACAGCAAATGGGCAAGAAAATTTGTAATGGTCAAAATAAAAAGGCAGGCAAATATCTTAAATGCGATGTCTTTTATTTTGATATCGAGCCAGTTCCATTTTGTGATGAGCAGCCTGAAAATATGGGTGCTGAGCAAAAACCATAAGGAAACCAATATGGCGTAGTAAAATGTTTCAGGATTTAAGGTCTCTTGCAAATAAGCCAAAATGATGTTTAAGGCCGCAAACAACAGCCATCCTCCTACCTGAAGCACCCAATATATTTTTAGCTTATTCAATGGTCTTTTTTTCCATGATTAGAGTGGTAATATATAAATAAACTCCCATTTGTGAGGTTGGATTTATACCAATGGAATGATAAAATTATAAACGGGGTGTGGAGGATTTCATGAAAAATCGATGCTTTTTTACATATATTTTGACCTTAATCCATTAATGTAGTTCATGGGTTTTAGATGCTTTTTAACCCACTTTTTTCACTACCGGGGCTTTCAGTTCCTCCTTCAGGTATCTTCCCGTATGGCTTGATTTTTCTTTGACAATTTCCTCCGGCAATCCTGCAAAAACTATATTTCCTCCGGCATCTCCTCCTTCCGGGCCTAAATCTACTATGTAGTCAGCCACTTTGATGATATCCAGATTGTGCTCGATGATCAGGACAGTATTTCCTTTATCCACGAGAATATTGAGCACCAACAACAGGTGCTGAATGTCTTGAAAATGAAGCCCTGTGGTAGGTTCATCCAAAATATAGAAGGTTTTCCCCGTATCCTTTTTGGATAGCTCGGTAGATAGTTTGACACGCTGCGCCTCTCCGCCAGAAAGGGTTGTGGCATGTTGCCCCAAAGTGATGTAGCCCAGCCCAACATCATTCAGTATTTTTAATTTTCTGTAGATCTTGGGCATACTTTTGAAAAATTCCACCCCCTGCTCTACAGTCATTTCCAACACATCCGAGATCGACTTTCCTTTGAACCGTACCTCAAGTGTTTCGCGGTTGTAGCGTTTTCCCTTGCAGGTTTCACATGGCACATGCACATTGGGCAAAAAATCCATCTCGATCAGCTTCAATCCGGCTCCCTCGCAAGTTTCGCATCTTCCACCTTTGACATTAAAGGAAAACCTTCCGGGTTTGTATCCTCTGATTTTCGCTTCTGGCAAATTAGAAAAAAGAGATCTGATCTCGGAAAAAAGGCCCGTATAGGTCGCAGGATTCGATCGTGGCGTCCGGCCGATTGGAGACTGATCTACTTCCACAACCTTATCGATATGCTCTAGCCCTGCGACTTTAGTGTAAGACATCGGTGTCTTTTTAGAACGGTAAAAATGCTGGTTTAAGATAGGATAGAGTGTTTCATGAATCAACGTGGACTTTCCGCTACCTGAAACGCCTGTAACGCAAATCATTGTTCCTAAAGGCAATTTCACACTAACGTCCTTCAGGTTATTTCCTGTGGCACCAGTCAATTCCAGCCAATGTCCATTGGATTTTCTTCTGACCTCAGGAACTTTAATCTGTAATTTATTCTTAAGATAATCTGCCGTGAGGCTTTCCTGTGTCAAAAAACTTTCAGGGTTTCCTTGGGCGATCACATGCCCGCCATGCATCCCAGGACCAGGACCAATGTCGAGGATAAAATCCGAGGAAAGCATCATCTCTTTGTCATGCTCCACCACGATGACAGAATTACCCAGGTCACGTAAATCCTGCAATGCCTTGATCAATTTCGTGTTGTCTCTTTGGTGCAATCCTATGCTTGGCTCATCGAGGATATACAAAACACCGACAAGCTGTGTCCCGATCTGTGTGGCCAATCGAATGCGTTGAGCCTCGCCACCGGAAAGGGTTTTCAGTGGACGGTTGAGGTGGAGATAGTTCAGTCCTACTTCCAACAAAAAGTTAATTCTTTTTCTTATTTCTTTGAGTACTTCAGAAGCAATTCTGTTTTGCTTTTCACTCAATCTATCCTCCAATCCATGGAACCACTTGCCCAAAGCCTCAATGTCCAAGGCCGCTAGATCAGCGATATTTTTGCCATCTATGATGAAATTCAATGACTCCTTTTTCAATCTGGCTCCTTGGCAATCAGGACATTCCCTCACGATCATATAGTCCTTCACCCAAGCCTGGATTTTCTCAGTTCCGCCTTCGCGTTGCTTTTCAAGGAAGTTTATGATTCCCTCAAATTTTGTTTGCCAATCTGTTCCCGGATATTTTACCGAAGAAACTGAAACAGGCACCTTATCACCATAAAGCAATATGTCAATAATCTCCTCTGGTATCTGCTTAATTGGCGTGGTCAAATCCACATCATTTCGCTTGAGGATAGCTTGTATTTTTTTGAATATCCAAATCTCACGGTATTCTCCGAGAGGGGCAATCCCGCCTCTGGATATACTGAGCGTGTCGTCCGGGATCACAGATTCCTTGGTGATTTTTTCAATTTTGCCTAGCCCGTTGCAGGTAGGACAGGCTCCATACGGAGAATTGAACGAAAACATATTTGGAGCTGGATCGTCATACGCCAAACCGCTGGTCGGATCCATCAGGTGTTTGGAAAAGTGATGGGTCTGTCCGTCCTCATCTAGTAACATAATTACACCTTTGCCCTGTGAAAGGGCATTTTTGATAGATTGGGAAATCCTGAATTTTTCAGCATCAATCACCTTGATCCTATCAATCACGATTTCGATGTCATGGATTTTGTACCGATCTACCTGCATTTTAGGCGTCAAGTCCATGATATCCCCATCTACCCGAACTTTGGTAAAACCCATTTTCCTGATCTGCTGAAACAGCTCGCGATAGTGCCCTTTACGCCCTTTGACAATGGGCGCCAGAAGAATAATTTTTTTATTTAAATAATGCTGAAGAATGTAAAGAATGATCTGATCCTCAGACTGACGAATCATTTTCTTCCCAGTAAGGTAAGAATACGCCTCGCCCGCCCTCGCATATAAAAGCCTCAAAAAGTCATAGATTTCCGTGATAGTGCCTACGGTTGATCGCGGGTTTCGGGAGATCGTTTTTTGTTCTATGGAAATAACCGGACTTAGTCCTTCTATCTTATCCACATCGGGGCGCTCCATGTCGCCAATGAATGAACGAGCATAAGCAGAAAAACTCTCCATGTACCGTCGCTGGCCTTCAGCATAGATGGTGTCAAAGGTAAGTGAGGATTTGCCGCTCCCACTGATTCCCGTGACGACCACAAGTTGGTTCCTCGGGATTTTAACATGGATATCTTTGAGATTGTGTTCTCTGGCTCCATACACTTCGATGTGATCAAAGCCTGTGATATCCTGTACTTTCTCCTGCTCCATCCTGTTCGTATATTATCTATAATCCATCTTCCGATTCTGCAGGTAATTCCCGCACATCTGGCTCCAGAGTATCTTCTTCGGTTGCTATTTTCGTTGTATCCGCCTTTTCTATATTCGGGTCTTCTTTCACCGGAATTTCAAAAACATAAGAATTCCCGCTTCTGACAGTAAGGCTGTTTTTCCTTAACCAAGGATTATACCTTTTCAACTGTTTGTAGTTGATGTGATGGTCAAACGCCCAATCCCTAAGGTTAGGTATCGAATTTGTTATTTCGATTTCCTGCAAATCTTCCTTTTGGTACAAGTATTCTTTGGAAAATTTAAAACCAAATTTTTCCGGGTTTTCAAAAATCAACTTGATAGCAATAGCACGAAAAACATATCTAGAAGTTTCTTCTACCAGCAATAGGTCATAGTAGGAATTGACCGCTTGCCTTTGCAAAACACGATCCAGACCCCGGCGTCCTATGTTGTACGATGCGGCTGCATTGGTCCAGGTGCCAAATTTTAGATGCGCCTTTGTGAGGTACTTAATAGCAGCACCTGTTGATTTCATTGGGTTATATCTTTCATCTACTTCATTATTAACCTCAAGACCAAAATCTTTTGCTGTGCCTTTTAGCAGTTGCCAAAACCCCGTTGCATGGCTTGGAGACACTTTATTTTGCAAATCACTTTCTATTACCGATAGGTACATCAGGTCTGAGGGCACACCCGCTTTTTCAAATTCCTCTTTGATATCAGGCAACCAGCGTGCGCCCCGCTTTAGCAAAAAGATAGTGTTGGAATGCCAAAACGTATTGACCTGTAGCTCACGATCTAACCTTTCACGTACATCGGGAATTTCCAGAGGCACCCGCTCCCCAGCAAAATATACCGTATCAGGAATGATGATTTCCGGCACACCATAGCCAACGACAATCTCATGTTTTTCATTTGGCTCAGGTTCAGGCCTGATAAAATCAGTATAAGCCAGATATGCTATAATTGCTCCGAGCAATAAAAAAATAAGGGTATTAGTTATATTCTTCAAAACTCAAAATTTGGGGAAAGTAAAAATTTACTATAAAAATCATCAATGATATCCACTGCCTCTTGTGGTTCGTCCACGATATGGAATAGATCGAAATCCTCTTCATGGATATTTTTTTCTTTTTCAAAAACAACCTCACGGAGCCAACCCACCAATCCACCCCAGAATTGCTTTCCAACTAAAACAATGGGAAAATGACCTATTTTATTGGTTTGAATAAGTGTGATGGCTTCAAATATTTCATCTAGTGTACCAAAACCACCAGGCATCCCGATAAAACCCTGAGAGTAGCGAACGAACATCACTTTTCGAACAAAAAAGTAATCAAAATTCATCAACTTGTCATTGTCTATATAGATATTATGGCTTTGCTCGTGAGGTAAAATGATATTTAGCCCAACAGACTTACCTCCGGCTTTACTAGCCCCTTTGTTGGCAGCCTCCATGATACCCGGCCCACCTCCGGAAATAATTCCGTATCCATGTGCTACTAAGCCGGCTGCTATCTCTTCAGTTTTCTTATAATTTTTGTGTTCAGGATCTGTTCTGGCCGATCCAAATATCGACACGCACGGACCTATAGTTGAAAGCCGCTCAAACCCTGAAACAAACTCGCCCATGATTTTGAAAAGGGCCCATGAATCATTGGATTTTATTTCATTCCAATCCTTGTTTTTAAAAGCTTGTCTAATTTTTCGCTCTTCGTCTGGCGATAATTCCTTTCTATTATTAGCGTCAAACTGCTGATTTTCCATAGGTTTTATTTAAAAATATATCTCTTTTTACACGACCCAAATCTGTTTGATGGTAAAATCTCAAAGGACAAAATTATGGGATATTTCTTAGCCATGACCAAACTTCATAAAAATATTGCCGAATTCTATTTGTTGACCAGGTCTTTTAATGCATTGGTAATATTTGCAAACCTAAAGGCGAATCCAGCCTTTTCTATTTTTTCTGATGAAACATTATTTCCTCCCACTATAGCTTCGGCAAGCTCTCCAAAAACCATGTTTAGCACAAATTTTGGAGTATTTGGCAGAAAATATGGCCTAAGCATTACCTTCGACAAACGCTTGACAAAGTGAGAATTAGTGATAGGTTGAGGAGCGACGGCATTGTACACACCATTCATGTTTTTGTCTTGAATCGCTTTTAACATCATATTGGCGACGTCATCGATATGTATCCAACTCATATATTGGTTTCCTGTACCCAAGGCACTTCCTAAACCCAACTTGACCATAGGCATCATTTTTTTAAGAACTCCCCCTTTTTCACTCAGGATCAACCCGATCCT
This sequence comes from Bacteroidia bacterium, assembly GCA_030426345.1. Taxonomy (GTDB): domain Bacteria; phylum Bacteroidota; class Bacteroidia; order Cytophagales; family Cyclobacteriaceae; genus JAAUQL01. The sequence continues at coordinate 43,165 of JAUHYU010000031.1, read as the reverse complement.
AAATTTTACTGTTCGCTCACTCATTTCATCAAACTGATCTGCTGCTGCTTCCCAATAATGTGTCAACCAAGAAAGGAAATCACTTCCTGCTGCCTCCTGGCTTTCCTTTTGGACAGTATTGCCTGTATCGTATCCGTATATCCCAATTGCCGAAGCAGAGATAAAAGCCTTTAGGGACTTTTCATTGGATTTAAGGTGTGAATACATAACATTGGCACTTCCAATTCTGCTCGTACCAAGCACTTTCTTTCTGCTTTTGGTCCAGCGCTTGTCTGCAATGCCGGCCCCCGCCAGATGAATGATGTATTCCACTTTATCGAAAGCCCCCTTTTCAATTTCTCCTGTCTCAAGATTCCAAACGAAAGTAGGATATGGCACCGTATCCGGTTTTTGCCTACTTAAATGCACAACATCAAATCCAGCTTTTGCCAGCTTATCAGATAAGTGCATGCCCAACATCCCCGACCCTCCGGTAATCAATACTTTTGAACCCATTAGTTATACAATAAAAATAGAATACTCTTTAAAAAAAGGACAAAAAAAAACTAAGTCACCTTAGCTTTTACAAATAACGATATTTGTTTTTTTATAATGCTTTAGCATGGTTTATTTCTTGCCAGATATCGCCAGTTTTATCACATTCTAACCACATTCCAGTCTCCATACCTAACATTATAGTGTATTACACATCTCAATATTCCGCTTTCATCCCAAATTTGCCATTCACCATTCCGCTGCCCATAATTATTCTCGCTTCACCTTTTTTGTATTCCATCCGACCACCAACTAGTCCAAATACCATGTTTCTGCCCATTCATAAAACTTCCTCATTCAAGGAGTTTGCCGTCAGTATCAATGCGGATATTAGGATTACTGTCTTCATGTGAGGCATATGTTAATTAAGCATGTAATAAATTTAACATATACTTAATGCAAAGACAAATATCTTACATAAACTTAATATTAGTTGGGTAAGACACTTCTAATAATAAAGAAGCGTTGCTTAAATGAAGAAAAAAAAACGGCTCCCGCTGTGTTTTAATTTTTTGAGAAAAAATAGTTGCCTTTATGATCAGAAAGAATATCGATAGCTAACGGCGAATGCCCTCCCAGGTTCAAAAACAGAAAAGTTTTTGTCGTTTGCCCCATAAGATTTATAGACATCTATTTTATCAGAACCCAAGATGTTCGAAACCCTAAGATTTACCCTGGAATTATTAGATGGTCCGAAATCTTTATAAACATTAAAATTCAGACTATGAAATGGCTTTGTATAAATATCCGACCAGCGGCCGGATCCTACTATTGATAGGGTTTCTCCTTGTACATTATAAGAAAGGTTAGCATTGATCGTGCGCGCTTCATTGTTCCAGTTCACGTATCCATTGATTACAACAGGAGCTTGACCAACCATATCACGGGTATCTTTAATTTCTTCGCCATCTCTAGCCCAAAGTTCCCGATTATCCTTCTCAGTAGTTGTGTTGCCTTGTCCATCAATATTTACAATAATGTCATTTATATCTATTTCAGACTTTACTACAGACACATTGGTTCCGATTCCGAAATTTTTATTGACATTTTTTCTGAGCTCAAGTTCCGCACCATAAACTTTACTATTCCCCGCATTAGCAAAAGTCAATTGATCGGGAGCAGTTTGGAATGCTACTCTTTCAATGTGTCCTTCAAAGTTTTTGTAAAATGCTGCCACAGAAATCATTTCGTTTCTGCCAGAATAATATTCCCATCTCACATCATAATTATCTATGTCAGTCTGCTCCAAATTGAGATTTCCTATAGTGGTCCGGTCACTTATAGGGTCATATATCTGTGCATTTGATTTCTCCTTGAAAGATGGTCTTGCTAGTGTACGATTGTATGAGGCGCGTACATTCATCTTGTCATTGGCTGCGTATACGATATTGACAGAGGGTAACCAATTCAATTCATCAAGCGTTAATGCATCATCGAGTTCTTGACCACTCTGGTTTCTACCGGAATAATACATCTTGACGATTTCACCTCGAACTCCAAATATCGTTCTAAATTTATCCGACAAATAATGTTCAGACATGGCATAAAATCCATGAGTTTCAGACGAAGCATCAAAGGAATTTACTTCGTTTTCCATTTCGCTGTTTCGCGATACTGTAAAGGTACCTTCATTTTTTGTAGGAGTCCAGATATTGTTAGGGTCAAAGAAATCATTCGGATTGTCGGTGATTTCTACTGTGCCTCTGTCTCGTACGTTGAATGAATAATTAAGTACTTGAAATTCCCGTTGCTTCAATAATGAAAGACCGCCAAATTTTAATTCGTTCTTATCTCCATACGGGTACGTAATATCCAATTTGAAACCCTGATTATTCTCTGTTAGGTCTCTCCACATACGATTGATTCCTGCGCCTACTCCTGAATTCAATGAATACCTGTATCCGGTTTGCATTCCTTCACCATCAAAAACAGGGATTTGCTGTACCCTCGTAATCCGAAAGTCAGGTTCGTAAATTCGAGAACTGGTTAAGGAACCTTTCCACTCCACGCTAAGTTTATCAAATTTATGTTGACCAATCAACACTCCATTCGTTACCTGACGTTGGGTATATGTTAAAATATCATCCAACAATACGGATGGGTTATTTTCCAAATCTCTTGCAACCCTATCCGTAGTTTGGGAAACACCATTCTGGTTGTGCATCAAAATCAATGAAAAGTTATGCTTGTCATATTTCAACGCCCCGGATAAAAGTCCATTCCACAATACACTTTGGTTACCCACTGGTCCCTTTCTTAGTTTAAACCCGCTTAGTTCTGTATCACTGGAAGTAGGATTCTTTGCATATTCACCAAATTCGGTATTTGCATAAAATTCTGTCTGGCTCTTATAATTGAACACGGCATTGTAACCCCATGTTGCCCTCTCTCGGTTTATCTGATTTCCATGGCTAAAATTAAAAGCATAGTTCATGAAACTATCATTATTTTTAGCCGCCATTTGCTTTCCAAACGAACGGGTGATGCCTTCTACATCAGCGCCATTAGTTGAAGATATATCCGGGATCCTTAGATTTTCGTCGATAGGGAGTGCCCTGACTCCATCATCAAACCCTATAAAATCAGTTTGTCCACCATCATAAGCAAGGGAACCTTTTTTGAAATGCATATCAGGGCAATACTCCACTCCAAAGGAAATCTTTGTTGTTTTTTCTTCAGGAAATTTTTTGGTTTCTATATCCACTATGCCTCCCGTGAAATCTCCTGGTAAATCAGGGGTAAATGTCTTGTAAACCATGACATTTTCGATAGTGCTCGTAGGGAATATATCTATCTGTACCGTATTTCGATCAGGATCCAATCCGGGGATGACCATTTGGTTTAGCGTTGTCTTGGTATAACGATCACCAAGCCCACGTACATACACATATTTTCCGCCTTCTACGGAAACTCCTGTAACTCGTTTCATGGCATTGCCCAAATCACCATCACCGATTTTTCGGAATGCCTGAGATGAAATGCCATTTACCACATTCGGAGATTTTTTTTGCAAGGCCATCATTGCTGCTTCATTATCCTTGATTTGTGCTGCAGTGATTACTATTTCATCCAATTCAGCTGTGACGCTCGACAACGCTATATCAAGGGTTACAACTTCATCAGCCTTGATTTCTATATCTTTTATAGTTTGCGACTGATAAGAAACAAACTGAAAAACAACTGTGTGGATGCCAGGATCTAATGCAAAAGAGTAGTTTCCGTCAAAGTCAGCTACTGCTCCCACGGAGGTTTTCTCTTTATACACGGCTGCTCCAATCAACCCTTCTCCGGTATCGTCATCTAGAATTTTCCCCCTCAAGTATCCCTTCTGGGCATGAGCAGCCAACCCACAAATCAATAGAGCGGCTAAAACAAAGATTCCTTTTTTCATTTTGTTGTAATAATGTTCTTTTTTTTTGGGATTATTCATAGCCCGTAACCTATTGAAAATAACCTCTCTCTGAATATGCAAATAGCCAAGCCACAAACGTGACCAGGCTATTTGCTTCAGCAAGCTGTTTCAGTTGTTATTCTTCTAATAATCCCTCCTGGGCAGTGAGTGTCCAGTCAAAAACACTCATGTCTGCTCCTGTTGCAGTATTGTCTGAAATCATCACAACATCTGCAGCATCTTGATCTGCCTGATCTACAGAACAATCAGCAGTCTCTGCATTGTTTTGAGATTCTGTATAAACTGTATTTCCATCAAAATTTGTTTGCATAAATTTCAATATTGGATCTGTTTGAGTTAGATGTGTGAATGCATCTGTTTTAGCATCTAGACAGTCGTTTTGATAGCTAGCCCTAATTTTGACATTCGCAGAGGTGTAACCCATGAATTTTATGTTTTCGACTGTTCCTTGTGATTTTGATTTAAAATCAGCTGCTGATCCCTCTTTACCGTCGTTCATGATCGTACCATTCATTAAGTGAAATAAACCGTCTGTATTAGTACTTCCTTCAGGGCCATCAATTTCGAGTCCTTCATCTGTACCTACACCTTCACCGTGTGTTATCACAAAGTTTTTTACTGATCCAGAATAGTTCATATCTATGTCTACCCCATCATCTCCTTGCCATGTAACCATAATGTTGGCCACATTTACTGTTCCGCCAAACATTTCGATACCATCATCCAAAGTTGCGTAAACCTCTATATTTTCAATTTTTGTTTTGTTGCCAACACCACCAAGCGTTAAGCCATTGATTTCATTTCCAGATCCGATAGTGATACCGCCGTGACGGATAGAAACATATTCTAATTCTCCGCTATTATCGTCTTCCTTGTCTCCTCCATATTTTGCAAAGGGCTCATCAGCAGGCAAACCTTCAATTGAAGCCTCTGTATCTCCCTCTCCGGCAGATATTGGGGCGCTACCAAGTATGATCAAGCCACCCCACTTTTGGTTGTCTTCTTTCTCCAAATTTGTTCCTTTTGTTTCCCCTAGTTCAATATTGTCCAATTCGGAAGTAAAAATGATGGGTTCATCAGCCGTACCATTGGCCATGATTTTACCACCACGCGATACGATTAGCACGCTGGCACTGGTTTCACTACCTTCACGTCCTTTGATGATAGCTCCTTTCTCAAGAGTAAGGGTGACATCTTCACCTATAATGATCCTTCCGTCTAGATATTTGATTTTGTCTGCTTTCCAAGTCATGTCTTCAGTCAGGATGTTGCTTACGTTTACAGTGCTTTTTATGGTAACAGTTTTACTTTCTTCATCTGTAACTGTTACGGTGAGTTCTTCCATGTCCACGAGGTCTTCTGCCATATATTTTAGTTTGAGCGTTCCGGTTGTAGCACCGGCTGTTGGCTCACTTTCTATAGTTGCGGTTCCATTTGTGGCAACAACAGTACTAGACGCATAGCCATTTTTGGTATTTACGGTAAAATCAATGGATTTTTCTCCGTAGACCTGCACAACTGTTCCATCGGTTGGCCCTGTTATTCCGGGGGAGTTTGGTCCTGGGTCTTCATCACTTTCACATGCAACAATAAAAGACAATGCTCCGATTAGTGCGAAAAACAAATAGTTTCTGATAATTTTCATTTTTATATTAGATTTGAAATAGAAATATTTTTCGCTACAAAGTTCAGTTGAAGGTATTACTCCAACGCTCTGAAAGTTTTAATTTTATGTTAAGATGTAGCCCGAAAATATTATCGGTATGTTATCGCATTAAATCAATTTTAAACAAATGTTAAGTGAAGAGGTAGAGAATCGATTGATCTTCGAAATGTAAAAAAGCCTTAAAAATCCATGGATTTTTAAGGCTTTTTTACCGAAATTTTCTAATGCCTGCATTTGAATTTCAATTTGGGCGCAAAAATAATTTATCTGCAGGGATGATTTGTTTGGGAATATTCGATCCTTTATAATATGTATCGAGCCACCATCCGCCGGATTCATTGAAATACTCCACTTCTAAAAATACCCTTCCTTTTTCCAACTCAACTGTTCCAGATCTTTCGATGGCCCCATGGCCCCCATCATTGTCAACCACCATATCTCCGTTGATGTATAGCTTGCTACCGTCGTCAGAAGTGACGTAAAATTTATATGCGCCAGGGGTATCGATTTGCAGATAGGTACTGTATTTTATGGCAAACTGATCTGGCCTTTTGTTAATGTCGTCAATGCGGATTTGATTTTTTGTGCTGGAATATATCGGCTTTAGTGTTTCGAATACCGGTAAGAATTTCATTCCTGGACTTTCATAGTATTTGTATGAAACACCATTTCCGTTCCCAGATTTTAACAATCGAAAATAAGCTTTGGCAACAGCACTTTCTTCATTTTGAGCACCAAAAGATTTCGCCATTACCACACTGCTCGTCGTCAGCCGTACCGGCTGGGTATATATTGGGGAATTTTTGTCGGGCAATGAGCCATCAAGTGTGTAATGCACTTCAACGTCTTTATTCGCTTCGATAATCAATTCAGCAGGCTTGTCTATAAATAAACCTCCTGATGGTTCGTACAAGTTTGGCTTGGGTAGAATGATAGGCGCTGCGATGGCTACTTTGGCATCTCCAAAAGACGCTGGCTCTGGGAATCCTACGAATGCACTTTTGACAGGTTTGCCAATCCAGGCATAAGGTTGCTCTATGCCCAACGCAAAAGCAACGGTCGCAGCATTGTCATATTGATACACCTGATGCTTTATCAGATTGCCTTTTTTGATGTTTTTTCCATGGATTATGAAGGGTATTTCGATCTCATCGAGTGTCTCACCCCCATGGCCGTAGCCGATCCCTCCATGATCTGCCGAAATAATAAAAATGGTTTCTGAATAAATTCCTGTATCTTTTGTCGCTTGGATGATTTTCCCGATGATGCTGTCAGCCTTAGCAACTGCCTCATGATATTTCGGAGTTTTGTGCCCATCGTGGTGCCCGACGTGATCTGCGTGATCTAGATGTACAAATAATAAATCCGGTTTATCGGACTTTATGTAGTCGATGGCCAACTGAGCTGTAGCATCTTCATCTTCGCCATTCCGATCGTAATCCAATGCACTGCGTTCTATAAGCCTTCCAAATCCATCCCAATCATAAATTGCGCCGATTTTCAGTTCTGGTTTTTCTACTCTTGCCACACCAAATATTGTAGGAAAAATATCTTCCGTTCCTGTGATTACAGGAGGTAGTATGTGGTCATCACGTTCCCAACCATTGGAAGTGATCCCGTGTTGTTCCGGCCCGGCACCCGAAACCATGGATGACCAGTTCGTACTGCTGCTTGTTGGCAAAACACCTCTGGCGTTTAGTGTATAAGAACCCTCGGCCATCAGTTGATCCATCACAGGGGTTTCTGCATTTAAAATTCCATTCGGGCTCATGCCGTCCACGCCAATTATAATGACATGCTCGGCCTGCCTGTTTAAATCTGTCCCATTAGGATTGACGGAACATGCAGCCGATAATAAAAAAATTATAGCTAGATAAAAGTAGTTGGTAGATTTAGTAATCAGATGATCCATGGATTTAGATTGGTTTTTTATTGTTCGAACGATCATTTACACTTGTGTTTTTAATTTAGTCCTTTACAGTATCCAAAATAAAAATTACTTCTCGAAATCGATAAAGTATCTTTTCTTATTGGAATGAGAAATTCACTAATAGAATCCATATATACTATATCACCGAATCTTGTGCCAGGTTCATTATCATAGACTAAATAGAGAGTATCGTTGTTCAGCTTGTATTTACCTGTCACAAAATTGTCATAGAAAAATACGCCAGTATAATGTATTTCGAATCTATTATTTTCTCTCAGTTTAAATGTAGCTTGATTTTGAGTTCCTTCGTAGCATGCACGAAAAACTACATCACCATATAGTTTTTTTTCAATATTAAACGGAACTGTTATCAATAACCCACTTCCTAAAATGAGCACTAATAATGGAAAATAACTACTAATTGAATCATACCCTTTTAGTCTGACTAATAGAATTAGTTCTTTTACTATTCTAACCAAAATCCATATAAAAGTTATTAATATCCCAAGGTTGAATAGTATTAACCAAAACCCACCAGGCGTCCTTTCCCAAACTGGATAAAAAAAAGTCAGGATAAAAAATGAGAGTATTAAACTTATTGCAAACTTTAAGTTTTTATTCACTTTTTTGGTAAATCTAACAAATATTTATTGGTCACAGGACCAATAAATTAACTTTTTTCTGTGTTACAGCTGAAAAGAGAAACGTTCGTTGGGTTCGGCAGATTGACAACAAGCCTTTGTAAACAACCCTATTCTGGGTTATCAAAGAAATTTAAAAAGGGCTATAAATCCATGGATTTATAGCCCTTTTTATCGTATAAAAAATTTACTTCGAAATAGGCACCTTGTGTAATATCGCATCAATGATATCTGAGGTTTTTACACCGTCTGCCTCGGCTTCATAGTTTAGGATGATGCGATGGTTGAGTACATCTTGTGCGATCTCTTTGATGTCTTCCGGCAATACATATTCCCGCTCATCAAAAAATGCTACCGCTTTTGCCGCCAGATTTAGATTGATCGAAGCTCGTGGTGACGCCCCAAACATGATATAAGCTGCCTCATCTGCCAACTTGTAGTCCTGAGGTGACCTGCTGGCAAATACCAGCTCAATGATATATTTTTCCAAAGATTCAGAAATCTTGACTGCATTGATATTATTCCGGATCTCAAAGATATCTTCCTTGGTCAGTACTGGTTGCACATTGGCATCGAATGTCATGTTAGACATTCTGCGCATGATTTCCAGTTCTTCGTGCTTTTGTGGATAGTCCACGTGCACCTTCATCATAAATCTATCGACCTGAGCTTCGGGCAGTGGATACGTTCCTTCCTGTTCCACAGGGTTTTGGGTAGCCATTACAAGAAATGGCTTGTCCAGTTTGTACGTCGTTTCACCAATGGTTACCTGTTTTTCTTGCATGGCCTCCAACAATGCAGATTGCACTTTGGCGGGAGACCGGTTGATTTCATCAGCCAAAATCATATTGGCAAAAATTGGCCCTTTTTTAACTTCGAAAGCAGATTTTTGCTGATTATAGATCATGGTTCCGATCAAGTCTGCCGGCAATAAATCCGGTGTGAATTGCAATCGTTGAAAATCGAGATGAAGTACATCTGCCAGGGTATTCACGGTCAAGGTCTTGGCCAACCCGGGTACGCCTTCCAAAAGTATGTGGCCTTGGGTAAACAAACCAATCAATAATCGATTGATCATGTATTCCTGGCCTACCACCACTTTGCCAACTTCCGAAACTACTTGCTTTATTTTTTGTTGATGTCCTTTTTTGTTGTCAATGCTCGCTTGCTCCATGAATTTTTAGAATATGCTATACACACAATTTTTTACGCTACAAATTAAATAAAATCTAATTTAAAAAGCGGGACATAAATCAAATGATTTAAAAGTAGCGCCTTACCTATTCAAGGGTAAAAATACGCCAAATGAAATATCAGGAAAAAAAGACCCTTTTGTAATAATACCGCCTGCGTGCAGATTGACGATATATTTGGTGCCGATGGTTTTGCTCCAAACCATTTCGGGGCCATACCCGGGTTGGATTTTGCTGTCTTTCTCACTCTCAAACCAAAGCAAATGATGGTAACGGCACCCAATTCCAACATTGGATTTTCCAATAAAAACCCCGCCTCCTGCATTAAATGAATTGACGATAAGAGAAGTCTGTACTGAAGATGCCAAATAAAATCTCTTGACGTCTTTGGTCTGATAAATATATTGGAATTCTATTCCAAAAACATAAATCACTCCAAGTTTGGCACCGAGATAATACCTATTATTTCCATGGGAATCCATGGCTTTTTCCTCTATATCTTGACTTGATGCATTTGCACCTTGGGCATGGCAATGAAAAAAAGGAACGGTTATCAATGCAAAAAAGGCCACAAAACCCATGAACTTGATGCATTTGATTATTCCCCTGATAGACAAATTTTTCACTAGTTGCGATTCATTAATTTTATTCTCAAATTAAAATTAATGAATCGCTGGCAATAGTTAATGGTATTTTATCAAAATAAACCATCAGTTGGTTTTTTAGATTTCCATGGCAAAATTTATTCCTTGCTTTGCAGCTTTCTGGAGATAAAAAAACCTGCTAAAAGACCAAAACCACCACAAATAAAAACCATTGCAGGATAAGCTATTTCTTCATCCATACCACTAACATCCAGAACATTTCCTAACAGCACGCCAATACCTATGCCAATAGCTAAAAGGGCGATATGCAGACTTACAAAACCATACATTCTTTTATCAAAACCCGTCTTGAACAATGAGGCATCTGCACCTTTTTCAATAAGTGCCAAGCGCTCTTTATTTCTAGTGGAAAGAAAAACATAGATTATTCCAAAAATACTTGCAAACAATGCCAAAGGAACTATAATTTCTACTTGCATCTCTTTTAAAATTTAAGTTAAATATTCATTTCGCAACCTTTGACGCCGGGCAAAATGGAATGGTTACAAGAGTTTTATAAAATCATTTGTAACTTATTGGAAAAACTCGGCGTCAAAGGACAAAATGAGTGACCAGGAAGATAGCTATTATATTAAAAAAGTGCTCCAGGGCCATGTTGCGTCCTATAACATGCTAGTAGAACGGCATCAGTCGCTAGCCTACACCTTGGCCTTGCGCATCGCCAAAAACCATGAAGACGCAGAGGAAATCGCCCAAGACGCATTTTTGAAAGCTTATGATGCACTCCGCACTTTTAAGCACGAATCGAAATTTTCTACCTGGCTTTACCAGATCGTGTACCGGACGGCCATTTCCAAATTGAGGAAAAAGGAGTTGGACAGTACGTCGCTCGACGAGCTGCAAAATGTAGGTAAAATCCATGGACACAACCTTGACGGCTTGGATGCTTTGCATACCCAAGAACGTAAAAAAATAATTAATGAGGCCATTGGCAGGCTAAAGGAAAATGAAAGAGCGGTGCTTACGTTGTTTTATCTGAGTGAACAAAACATTCGGGAAATCGAAAAAATTACAGGATATTCTACCTCAAATATCAAAACACTATTGCACAGAGGTAGAAATAGTTTGTTATTTGAGTTGAATAAAATATTGAAGGACGAAATCATTGATATGCTATGAAACCGGCATGGTCGGAGCAAATAAAAGACATACTGGGGCATGATTAAATTTCCTTGGAGTCTGAAAATGCAAAAACATAAACATATGAAAAACAATAAAACAAATATAGATCCGGTTATCAAGTCGCTTTTAGAGGAGGCAGGAACGGAGCAACCTTCGTCACAGTTTTCGGATAAAATAATGCATCAAATCCATGAAAAATCCATGAAAAGCGCATTTGTGTATACGCCTGTGATCGGCCGAAAGGCATGGATTTTGATGGCTTTATTTGCTATTTCCTTGGTTGTTTATTTGCTAACAGCTTATGCCGGGGAGGTTCAGCCTGTTGAAAGTTATGGATATGATTTTCATATCGACACCACTGTCTTTTCTTCGTTGTTGGCGAAATTTACCTCGCTTTTTGCTTCGCCAATTTTAAAAGCAGCTATTTTAACCTTCGTAGTTTTTACCTTCATTAATCAACTAATTTTGTATTGGAAAAGTCGGCCGATGACAAATTAGCGCTTGAAATTATGCGCCTGGAGACTCATGGATTTTGAAGGCTTTTTGGGGCTTAAAATATGTATAAGCGAAAAGGCTCTAACGGATCAGAATCTCTTTTGACCGGAGAATTCCATCGCTTCACCTTTGCCAAAACCATAGCTAATACCAACAACAATAAACCTTCCTCTGCTTTGATAATTATACAAATAAAAATCAGGTTGAGTAGTGACATTTTCCCTGATTCTTGAGGCAAAGATATCCCTTACACTAAGGTTGAGAATCGTTTTTCCCTTCATTAGTTTTTTTCTAACCCCCATATCTGCATAAAAATTTTCTGACGAAACAGACTGAACATTTTGTACCTCAGATTCATAAAATCCAGTCAATTCCAATTCAAATTGTGCTGGTAGTTTGAGTTTTGTATTGAGCCTAGTTGTCCATAGAGAAGAATTGAAATCGAAATCGGTAGCCTCGTTGGTGCCTTGCCGGTTGAAGTAATTGTAGTTAAAATCGGCATTGAATGTCAACCAATCTGAAGGGCTGTATTTGGCATTGAACTCAAGTCCGGTAGCCCGATTGGAGCCGATATTTTCGGGACGGGTAATGCTAATACCATTTTCAAACCGAGTGATCCGCTCGATAACATCTGTAGTGAATAAATGATATAAACCGATATTGAAGGATAATTTTTCCAACACATAAATACCTGTAATTTCATAAGAATCGGTGTACTCCGGCATCAAGTCCGGATTTCCGGTATAGATCACAAAATTGTTTCTGATATTGGAAAATGGATTTAGATCACGCATTCTGGGCCTGAAAATCCGTTTGGAATACCCTGCCTGAAAAGAAAGAAATTCTGTCAGTTTGTATGATGTGTGAATGGTTGGAAATAAATTGGTGTAATTTCTTCCGTTGGTTTCGACGGAATCAGAACTTTCTGTTTCCATGTCAGTATTTTCCATTCTAAGCCCGAGCTTCAATCCCCACTTATCATTTTCGTAGGCTCCTGTGCCGTATATCCCCAATACCTTTTGGTTGTATTCAAAAATATTTGTCAGGTTGGGATTGCCAATCCAATCGCCGCCTTGCAAGTCTTCCACGGCATAATCATTCGTAACATCCGATATAACATATTGAGAACCCGTTTCGATTGTATAATTGTCAGTGATTGGGTCTGTATAGTCCAACTTGAATGTGTAGTCGGCCATTGCATAATCAGTCCTGGATTGTTGCGACCGTTCATTTACGTCGCCCGAAATCGGGGTGTTGTCATAGACTGAAGATTGATCCTTGCCAAAAAAATGTCCTTGTGCGCTGAATAGCAGATTATGTTCTTTGTTATCCTTAAAATCCTTTTTGTATTGAAAATCATATTGATACTTAGGATTGGTGGCCTTTGTGTCCTCATTTCTATTCCATGAAGATCCGATGCTCTCATCAGCGTTGCGGTCAATAAAATCATTGTCAGAAAATTCCTTTTCCACCTCATAGGCAAAATTCCCTGTCAGGGATATTACGTTGAGGTCATTGATGTGATAATCGACGCCAAGAATCAAATTAAAAAAAGCTTCGTCTCTCTCATGAGTTCCTTCACTGCTAAGGACAGTGTTATCTGTTAGGTCTCTATTTATTTGTTCTATTTTATCGGGATAGGTTCTATCACCAAAACCGATCTGGGAAAAAAGATTGAATTTTTCGGTTCGTCGGTTCATGCTCAATCCCAAGCTATAATTTTTAGGATAGCCACCATTCAGTGTTACGGAACCATTTAGCCCTTTCTTTTCTTCTTTTTTCATCACTATGTTTATAATGCCTGAAGTGCCCTCAGCATCATACTTTGCAGATGGATTGGTAATCACTTCGATTTTTTCTAACATATCAGCCGTGATAGTGCCGAGTGCACCCTGATCTGTGGCTAAAACCGATGGTTTTCCATTGATCAGCACCTGCACTCCACTACTGCCCCTAAGGCTGATTTCCCCCTCAATACTTACCTGCACGGAAGGCACGTTATTCAAGACTTCCAAGGCGCTCATTCCCGTGCTGCTCAAATCTTTGCCTACGTTAAATACCCGCTTATCAAGGCTGAATTCTGTTTGGGATTTTTCTGCACGAACTACCACTTCGTCCAAAGATGTTGTGTTCTCAGAAATACCGACTGTTCCTAATTCCACCTTCCCATTCGTGAACTTAAAATCCTCGATTGTCTTAGTCTGAAAGCCTATAAAACTGATCTCAATATAAAAATTGTCCCTTTTGGTTTTGATTTCAAAAGACCCGTCTGAAGCTGTGGTTGTTCCTGTAATTGGAGTTTTGGATGCTATGTCTGCAATCATCACAGTGGCAAATTCTATGGGTTCTTGACTGTTTTCAGTCACTATTTTCCCATTGATGGTTATGTCTGTATTTTGTGCAAATGATGAATGGAAGCTGAATAAAATAGCAGCAATTATCGTCAACGTAATTTTCATGGTGCAATTTTTACATAAATTCTGAATTAAAATTGAAGTAATTGAGAGAATTCGATTGCCTATTTATTAAATTCAACATACATCAAGTTTCATAAATACCAATTTTCTTCAAAATCTACTGTTAAATTAAACTTAAAAACCCACAACCATGATTAGAAAAGAAGATATCTCGCAGGAAGTTTTTGATCTTTACGATGACTACGCCCACAATAGGATTGACAGGCGACAATTTATGGACAAACTAGCGGCCTATGCTATTGGCGGCATCACTGTGGCATCGCTCTTGAGCTTTATCATGCCCAATTATCAAGACAAAATCCAGATTGCCACTGACGATCCTCGACTAGATACTTCAATCATCACCTACGATTCGCCAAAAGGCGGTGGAGAGATAAAAGCCCAGCTCTCAAAACCTAAAGATGCCAAGGGAAAACTCCCGGGAATCGTGGTAGTACATGAAAACAGAGGATTAAATCCACACATTGCCGATGTAGGCAGGAGGGCTGCGCTGGCAGGCTTTATATCAGTTTCCCCTGATGCGCTCTCACCACTTGGAGGCTATCCCGGCAATGATGATGATGGAAGAACCATGCAACGGGAGCGGGATCGAGGTGAGATGCTTCAGGATTTTATCGCTGCCTTTACGTATTTGCAGTCTCACCCCGATTGCACCGGAAATATTGGCGTGGTGGGTTTTTGCTTTGGCGGGTGGATCTCCAACATGATGGCTGTAGAAGTGCCCGATTTGAAAGCGGCAGTGCCATTCTATGGCGGACAGCCATCAGCTGATCAAGTCCCTCAAATCCAAGCTGCGCTATTGCTTCAATACGCGGGCCTGGATACCCGTGTGAATGCAGGCTGGCCCGACTACGAAGCCGCTTTAAAAGCTAACAACAAAGATTATAAGGCATACATCTACCCTGATGTAAACCATGGATTTAACAACGATACAACCCCACGCTACGACAAGGCTGCTGCCGACCTCGCCTGGCAAAGGACAATTGACTTTTTCAATGAAAAACTGGCTTAACTAATTGAGATTAGAAAAGAATTGTTCTTGTCCTCTCAATTGAACGCTACGAATATTTGCAAAAAAGCCTCTAAAATCCATGGAAATTATAGGCTTTTAAAGCCAAAATTCAAGATAATTCCATAGATTGAGGGTCGAATTGTTTTGAAAGTATGTTTGGTGTTCCCAATCAATTGTGAGCAAACATATATAAACATCGTAGAGTGGCAAGTAATGTACGATAAGCTAATCGATCATATCCGACAAAATGTTCCAGGCACCAGCATTGATAAGCAAACTATAGAAGAATATTTTACGCCACAGCTTTTTGAGAAAAAGGAGCATTTCTTAAAGCAGGGCTACATTTGCAAACTTGCCGGTTTTGTCATTGAAGGATGTTATAGAAACTACATGATTTCTGCCGAAGGAAAAGAAGTGAATACCGGATTTGGTTTTGAAAATTGGTGGCTTGGTGATGTGAGTAGTTTTGTGAACCAAACGCCTACGCTGATTAATACACAATTTTTAGAAAATACTAGGCTGCTAACAATTACAGCGAAGAACCATATAGATTTATTTGAGAAATCTCAGTGCTTTAGAGAATACACCTATAAGTTACGTTCAAAAGCAACGATGGCTTCCGTTCTGAAACTATCCGAACTATCCGAATCTGCTAGAACGCGCTATAAAGTATTGCTCGAAAAATATCCCAAAATCCAGCAAAGGGTTTCACAAAGACAAATTGCTTCATTTCTCCATATCACCCCAGAAGCACTCAGCCGTTTAAGAAAGTCTGAAATTTCATAAAAGTCTTGATGTAGGTCAACGATTTTATTTTTTAAATAAATGTCCTTTGATATTCATTTAAAACAATACGATCATGGAAACATTAACAGAAGTACAAGTTGACCCTTCCAAAATAATGCAAATCGGGATGGGGTTTTTCGCATCCAAAACAATGCTGACCGCAGTAAACATGGGATTGTTTACGCTTCTAGCCACAGGAGAATTAGCAGGACAATCTATCAAAGAAAAATTAGGACTACACGACCGAGGTCTTTATGATTTCTTGGATACGTTGGTTGCTCTGGGCTTTTTGAAAAGAACAGGAATAAAGGAAACCGCTGTCTATAGTAATGCCGAGGATGCGGATCTATTTCTCGATAAGAACAAACCAAGCTACGTTGGCGGAATGCTCGAAATGGCCAATAATCGTTTATATCCTTTTTGGAACAACTTGGAAGAAGGATTGAAAACAGGAAAACCTCAAAACGAAACCAAAACCGGCGAAGCTCCCATTTTTGAAGCACTATATGCGGATCAGTCGAGGTTAAGAGAATTTTTAAAAGCCATGGGTGGCATCCAAATGGGTAATTTCATGATGTTTGCTCAAGTGTTTGATTTTGCCAAATACCATACCCTTTGTGATGCAGGAGGTGCAGGCGGATATCTAGCCGCACAAGTCGCCATGAATAATCAACATATGCGCTGTGTTACATTTGACTTGCCTCCTGTAGCACCTGTTGCCAAGGAAAATATTACTATGATGGGTTTAAGCGATCGGGTATCGGTACAATCAGGTGATTTTTTAACCGAAGACCTTCCTAAAGCTGATGTCATTACCATGGGAAATGTACTGCACGATTGGGGGGCGAAAGAAAAGAAAATGCTCATCAAAAAAGCATATGATGCGCTACCACAAGGCGGAGCATTGGTGGTTATTGAAAATATTATTGACGACAATCGAAGTGTAAATGCCTTTGGCCTCTTGATGTCATTAAACATGAATATAGAAACCCCCGAAGGCTTTGACTTCTCCGCAGCAGATTTTGATGGATGGGCCAAAGAATGTGGTTTTTCACATACTTCAGCCATGCCATTGACCGGCCCATCGAGTACCGTAATCGCTATAAAATAATCCTATAAATCAATATCTGATGAAACCGGCATGGCCGGAGCAAATTTAAGGACACGCAAAAGTATGACCATATACCGATGATATTCAGATACTCAAAAAAGCACAAACACATGAAAAAATTAACATATAAACTTGCCATGGTTTTGGTAATGATATGCTCCCTTCAAAACTCATATGCGCAACCCTCAATGGCAGATCACATTCTTGGAGGAATGACATGCGCTATTGTTCAACACAGGGTAGCAGATTTTGACACCTGGTATGTAGCCTATAATAAAGATGAAGAAAGAAGAAAAGAAGCAGGTATAATTGAAAAACTAGTCCTGCAAGGAGCTGAAGACGCCAAATTCGTTACGGTAGTTTTTGAGCTTGAGGATGTAAAAAAAGCCAACGATTTTTTTACAGATCCTAATACTCCAAAATTGATGGAGGCAGCAGGTGTTACGAGCAAACCTACCTTCACCTACTTTAAAGTAAATAATTCAGGAATTCCAACAGGTGAATCTTTTCTAATCATTCAACACACAGTCAAGGACTATGATTATTGGAAACAAGCATTTGATAAACATCAGGAAGTGAGATCGGAATATAAGATATCACTAACTGCTCTTGGGACAGATTTGGAAAACCCTAAAAATATTGTGGCCATTTTTAATACCGATGACACAGCCAACATCACATCATTTTTAGAAGCGTCCAATTTGAAAGAAGCTATGAAAAATGCCGGAATAACAAGCGAACCAATTTCTCAGATTATGGTACTAAGCAAAGAGTAATAGTTAGGCCAAAAAAGCCCCTAAAATCCATGGAATTTTAAATTGACGAGGTTACTCTCAGTAACCTCGTCAATCGCTTTTGTCATTTGTTTGCATTTCTAATCCCATCAAAATCCATGGATTTTAAAGGCTTTTGAGACCAAAATTCGTGATTATTCTATAGATCGTGGTCGGACTTTTTATTGAAAGTATGTGTGATATTCATACTAAATTGCTAGAGATAAATTGAAAAAATGAAAAACTGTCTACTTTGTAAAAAAAATCAAGCCGACAAAAAAGGGTCTCATATTGTTCCTCACTTTTTGTTAAAACGGATTGTAAACATAGAAGGGAAATCTGGAAGGGATTATGAGTTGGGATTCGTAATTCAAGAATTTGATACAACTACTCATTTCGGAAGGTCTGTTCCAAGTGATAA
The DNA here is from genome assembly GCA_030426345.1 of Bacteroidia bacterium. GTDB lineage: Bacteria > Bacteroidota > Bacteroidia > Cytophagales > Cyclobacteriaceae > JAAUQL01. The sequence continues at coordinate 24,927 of JAUHYU010000031.1, read as the reverse complement.
ACTTGATGAAGTATTTGGTGAATTATCTGATCAAGAAATTGAAGAGAACCAACATCCATTTGTAGTGGATAACTTCTTTTGTTCAGATTGTGAAAATAGACTTGCACAAATTGAAAGTGAATACGCTAAAACTCTTATTAAGTCAGAGGATAAAGTATATCCTTCAGGAGTTCGATCAGAATTAGGTTTACTTTTTTGGACCAGTGTTATCTGGAGAATTTCTATAAATAGAAAAAGTGGTGTAGAATTATCAAAAAATCAAAACGAAATTTTAAGAACAGTATTAGACAGAGTACTTAAAAAGGAACTTTCGGAAATCAACTATGAAGAAATGAAAATGGCAAATGATATTCAAAAGATTTCCTACAAATTAATTAGGTGCCCTCACTATTCTGAGAAGCATGCCACCCATATGGTATTCCACCCAACATTTAAAAAACCTTATTCTCTTATAATTGATGAATACATAGTATTCTTTGCTTTCAATGACAACTACAGTGATTATATGGATAAAGATTTTTTTGGAATTCAAAAAGAGATTTCTGGGTCTCCATCCAATAAAATTGAAGGTAGTGAAAAAATATTACCCATTTCGGAAGAAAAAATGCGTGAATTTAACAAAAAGTTGATTGCCAAAATAATAAACCAACGAGTTAAAAAGCTAAATTTATTTTGGGATGAATTATATATATCACTTGGTGGAAATGGAAGATTTATGCCAGAAGAGATAAAAAGAGAATTATTTGCAGAGCTTACTGCTAAAGAAAAGAAGCTTGGTAGAAGGCACAATTTGGATGATCTAGAAAAAACAACTATTAATGTTCTTAAGAAATACGAATCATGACATTCTAAATGTAATTATGTCTTCTCAAGCCGCACAGATATACCAGAACCACTATACCAACAATAACTTTAAATTTAATTTCCAGGCCTTATAAATTCTTTCACTGTATTTGTTAGAACTTCTAAATCAAAACAATCAGTTAAAGGCCTATAACCTATTCCTCCGTTGGTTTAATCTCCTTTTCTAACCTGTGCACGTCTGCCACGCCGCCCGCTACTAAAAACTTCATTACTTCTGAAGCTGAGGCATTGATGGGTTTTACGGCACTTTTGTCCACTAGATAAGTCTCACCTGTGAAGGTGTAGCTGAAAGGCACATAAACCGCCACAGTATCCGTCACATTAAATGCTTCCAGATTCTGGTTGGTGATGAAACCTATTCTGTTGGCATGATCGTTAGGGTTTATTTTGAAAGTGACCGGCTTGTTGAATTTTTTGTCCTTGCCAACAAAGGCCGAGAAAAAATCCTTGATGGCCGAGTAGATCAGCTCCAACAGCGGCACACTATGGATCATTTTATAAAAAAGCAACCTGATCGGTCGGGCGATAATCGTTTGTCCCGCATAGCCCAACACGGTGAGGAAAACCATCATGATCAGAATGCCCAAACCCGGAATTTGCACGCCAGTCAAGAAGGTGAGATATTCCTGCAGCAGGTTATCGAGAAAATTAAATATCACATAAATCACATAAACCGTGATGCTGATTGGCGCAAGGAACAATAACCCCTGAAGGAAATAACTGGTGAGTTTTTTCATGGTGATCTATTTGATCATAAAGATAAATGCATTTCTTTTCATCGAAGTATCTGACTAAAATAATTTTACGATGTGATAAATTTTAGTTCATACTCAAGGTAATTTCCCTATTTTGCCGATAATTTTCTAAACCTCAAAATTATAACAAATGAACCCATTTATTGCCGAATTCATTGGCACTATGATCCTGATTACTTTTGGCGGAGGGATCGTTGCCGGCTCCAACCTCAAAAATACTTATGCAAACAATGCCGGATGGCTGACTATCTGCCTGGCGTGGGGCATGGCCGTCACCTTAGCAATTTATGCCGTTGGTGATATCAGCGGGGCGCATATCAATCCTGCGGTCACGCTTGGCTTTGCCATGGTTGGGGATTTTCCTTGGTCAGATGTTCCAGGTTATATTTTGGCGCAGGTACTAGGAGCGATGGCGGGAGCTACAATCGTATTCGTGTTTTATAAAGCACATTGGGAAAAGACAGAAGATCCTGGAGCCAAGAAGGCTGTCTTTTGTACAGCAGGTGCTGAACGTTCATTTCCCAACAATATGGCCAATGAATTGATCGCATCTTTTTTTCTATTGTTTGGGCTTTCATTTATTGGGGCAAATAATTTTACTGACGGGCTAAACCCACTTGTAGTCGGGGCTTTGATCGCTGCCATTGGATTTTCTTTGGGAGGTACTACAGGATTTGCCATCAATCCGGCGCGTGATTTTGGGCCAAGGCTCATGCATGCCATCTTGCCCATTCCCGGTAAAGGAACCTCGGATTGGGCGTATAGCTGGATCCCGATTGTTGGGCCCATCATCGGCGGTATCACGGGCACACTATTATACAAGGCACTTTTTACTGGAAATTGTGGGGCATACTTTTGGGTTTTTATGCTGCTTTCTCTAGCCATTATCATCTATTCTGCTTTCTACAAACACGAAAAAAGCAGCTAGAATCCATGGATTAAATATCTTCTGCTCGAAACGGTACGGATTTAAACACCTTCTCTAAAATGGACAATCCATTGTCGCGACATTGACAGAAGCATCCGTGAGATTATGTCATATTTCGGCTTGAAAAGGGTCGTTTTTCCATGAAATGGAAATAATATTCTGCCATGGATTAGCCATTCGGCTATTGTAAATGGATATTTGCAGTTTTAAAGATGCCCTTGTCTGAAATATGGATATTGCACTGATTATTTTATATGCGGTTTGTATGATGTTTATCATGGTGTTCAGCTTTGTGCAGCTACATCTCGCTGTGGTGTATAAAAAGGCTAAAAAATCCATGGTTTCAACTTCATCGTCAGATTCGATGGAGAAGCATTTTCCCATTGTCACTGTCCAGCTCCCTGTTTATAATGAGAAATATGTTGTAGAACGATTGCTCGATGCTGTAATCAAAATTGAATGGCCTCGGGAGGCTTTCGAAATTCAGATTTTGGACGACTCTACTGATGAAACCTCAAACCTTATCGCCAAAAAATTGCAGGAAGATATCTTTCAAGAGTTTGATATTCAACACATCCAAAGGAAGGATAGGACGGGATTTAAGGCCGGAGCGTTGCAGCAAGGCATGAAAATGGCCGACGGAGAATTTATCGCCATTTTTGATTCAGACTTTATCCCAACGCCGGATTTTTTGCAGAAAACCATGAAGGAGTTTAGCTCAGAAAATATTGGCATGGTGCAGACCAAATGGGAACATTTAAATAAAGACTATTCCCTTCTAACCAAACTTCAGGCCTTCGGACTCAACGGACATTTTCGGGTGGAGCAAACTGGAAGGAACTCAGCAGGCAGCTTTATCAATTTTAATGGAACTGGCGGAATATGGCGCAAAAAGTGCATCGAAGATGCGGGCGGATGGCAGGCAGATACGCTCACAGAAGACCTTGACCTGAGCTATCGTGCGCAGATGAAAGGATGGAAATTTAAGTACTTGGAAGATGTACCGTCGCCTTCGGAGCTGCCTGTAGTTATGTCGGCTGTCAAGTCGCAGCAGTTTCGCTGGACTAAAGGCGGTGCCGAAACGGCAAAAAAGAATCTGGCTAAAGTGTTCCGAACTAATCTGAAATTCACCAACAAGCTGCACGCTATTTTCCATCTGACAAACAGTGCCAATTTTCTATTGTTGTTGATCGCCTCGGTGGTCAGCATCCCACTTTTGTGGGTAAAATCCATGAACCCGGAACTGAATTTGTACTTTAATTTTGGCACCATATTTTTGTTTGGATTCATGGCCATTTCGTATTTCTACTGGATTGCCAACAGGTTTGAACCGGAAAGCTCCAACAAAAGCTATTTTCTCTATTTCCCGATATTTATTATTTTTTCCATGGGTTTTACACTCAATAATAGCCTTGCGGTGATCGAAGGGCTTTTAGGCATGAAGACACCGTTTGTGCGAACACCAAAATTCAATATTATTGGAGCGAATGGAAGCTGGAAAAACAATTCGTATAGCAGCAATTCATGGACTTGGACCACATTGTTGGAAGGGTTTCTGAGTATATATTTTTTGGCGGGAATTGTCATTGGCATCGCGATAGGCGACTACGGGCTTATCCTGTTTCATCTGATGATGTCCCTCGGTTATGCCGGGATATTTTATTATTCGATCAAAAAAGGGTGATGCATAGGCTTGGCTTGATCTCCTACCTTCTTTTTATATTGGGCACGGCCAGTTGCCAAACGCGTAACTATGACGAAATGCTCAATTCGCTTTACGGCCATACCGTTCCCGTGATCAAAAGCAGCGACTTGTCAACTATGATGAGCAAAAGCCGGAAACCAATCATCCTCGATACGCGTTCGCCCGAGGAATTTGCAGTCAGCCATTTGGAAGGTGCAAGGTTTATTGATTATGACCATTTCGATAAAAAAGAAGTGGAAAGCCTTCCAAAATCCATGCCTGTAGTGGTGTATTGCTCGGTTGGCTATCGCAGCGAAAAAATTGGGGAAGAGCTGCAGAAGATAGGTTTTAGGGATGTGAAGAATTTATACGGAGGAATTTTTCAATGGAAAAATGAAGGTTTTCAGGTGGTAAATAAAAATGAAGCACCGACAGACAGCATTCACGCTTATAATAAAACCTGGGCGGTATGGCTAAAAAGTGGGACAAAGGTTTTTTGAGATTAAGCCATGCAAACCTACCTTTCCGTGCAGCATTTATCAAATCCTTGATATATTTGCACCCAAATTAAAATTGAAATTTCCGATGCGGATCATTCCAAAACTACCCGTTATACTAGCAGTTCTGATATTTGCATGTACAGAAAAAAAACCTGTTGAGCAGGAAGAGGTTTTCGTACCGATTCCTCCGATTGTGCAAGAGGAGATTTCTGTGTCGTCACAAAATTGCAACCCTGATTCTCTGAGTTGCACTTATGTGCACATCGAGTTTCCTGAGTTTACAGATTCTACAAAATTGGCCTTAAACGGTCTAATAGAACAGAAAATAAAAGCCATCGTGACTGGATATTTTCGCGAAGATACGATCCCCGGAACCTTGGAACACATTGCTCAAGAATTCATCTACGACTACGAAGCCTTTATGGTGGACTTCCCAACTTACGAGTTTGGGTGGTACATCACTGCCAATACCGACATCTTAAGCGAATCACCTGAGTTCATTTCGATGCGGATTTACAGCGAAACTTTTACTGGCGGGGCACATCCTAATTCCAACACTTCCTATTTTGTTTTTGATGCAAAAACAAATCGGGAGTTAAGCATTGCCGATATTATTTCAGATACGACCAATTTCAAGCATGTAGTAGAAAAGGAATTCCGAAAAGAAAAAGGACTTGCCAAAGACCAGTCCTTGGCAGATGCCGGATTTTGGCTCGACGATGGTAATTTTCAAATGCCTAAAAATATTGGCTTGACCGAAGATAGCGTCATCGTTCATTTCAATCCTTATGAAATTGCGCCATATTCCACAGGCACCACTACGCTGAAAATAAACCGCAAAGAGTTGGGAGGAATCCTGAACTTGGGCAGTGCCAATCAATAATTATCACAGGCATGGCCTGTTTCATGGATTTTTAAGGCTTTTTTAGAGCCTCAAAGACAAGAGAGGCCTTAGACTTTCCAATCAACTTTTCGATCTCGATTGGGTCGGCAGATTTAAGCTTTTTCACAGATTTGAAATGCTTTAGCAGGTTTTCAGCCGTTTTCGTTCCTATGCCTTTGACAGATGCCAACTCAGAATCAATGGCATTTTTGCTTCGCTTGCTTCGGTGAAAGGTAATCGCAAAGCGGTGTGCCTCATTGCGAAGGTGCTGGAGCAATTTCAAGGACTCGGATTTTTTACTAATGTGAATCGGAAATTCATCATTTGGAAAATAAATTTCCTCCAGCCGCTTCGCAATCCCGATAATGGGTACTTGCCCATAAATCCCTAAGGCGCGCAATGCCTGCACGGCAGAAGACAATTGTCCCTTGCCACCATCGACCACTACAAGGTCTGGCAGCGGTGTGTTTTCCTCCAACAATCTCTTGTACCTCCTGCCCACGATTTCTTCCATAGAAGCAAAATCATTGGGACCTTCAACCGTCTTGATAGTGTACTTGCGGTACTCTTTTTTAGCAGGTTTTCCTTTGCGAAAATAAACCATAGAGGCCACAGGATTGCTGCCTCCAAGGTTGGAATTGTCAAAACACTCGATATGCTCAGGAAGTGTTTTAAGTTGAAGATCGTTCTGCAATTGTTCCAAAACACGTTTTTCACGATAGTCATCAGGCTTGATCAAAACCATCTTTTCTCGTTTATAATACAGCGCGTTTTTTAGGGCCAGATCGACCAATTTCTTTTTATCGCCAATTTTGGGAACCCGACATTCTACACCAAGATCGTAGTCAATTTCAATATTGGATAATATTTCTTTAGAAGGACTTTTGTACCTGTTTCTCAAATCCACAACCAATTGCAAAAGTAATTCGTTGTCCGTTTCTTCCAGCTTCTTTTTCACCTCCACATTCTGGCTCAGAATAATACTTCCATTGGCAATTTTCATATAATTGATAAAAGCCAACTTGTCGTCTGAGGTAATTCCAAACACATCCATATCAGGTAAACTTTGATTGACAATTACCGTTTTCGACTGGAAGTTTTCAAGTTGTTGCAGCTTGTCTTTCATCAACTGGGCATTTTCATAGTCCAGTTTTTTTGCTGCCAACTGCATTTGTGTTTTAAAGTAAACACGAGCAGGGGCAAGGTTCCCTTTCAAAATATCTTCTGCCAGCTGGATATCTTGCAAATACTCACTTTCTGATTGTAGGCCGACACAAGGGCCTTTGCATTTGCCAATGTGGTATTCCAGACATACCTTAAATTTTCCCGCCTTGATGTTTCTCTGGGATAAATTCAGGTTACAAGTCCGTACATAATATAAATTACGGATTAATTCCAGCACTACCTTCATAGCGGGCACGCTGGAGTACGGACCATAATACTTCCCCTTTTTGCGATCTACCTGCCGAGTACTGTAGATCCTTGGAAAGTGCTCATTTACCACCAAAACATATGGAAAAGACTTGTCATCCTTGAGCAGGATATTATACTTGGGCTGGTATTCCTTGATCAGGGAATTTTCCAGAAGGAGGGCGTCGAATTCTGTGTTGACAATGGTAAATTCTATGTGGGCAATCTCCGACACCATTTTAATGGTTTTGCCATTCTGACCGGACAGATCATTGAAATAGCTGGAAACCCGAGATTTGAGATTTTTGGCTTTACCAACGTAAATTACAGTTGCCTTAGCATTATAAAAACGATAAACCCCAGGTTTTTTAGGAAATGACTTAACGTCATCAGGTGTATATCTGGGGATCTCCATACTATGAATTCATGGAATTTTGATGCTTTTTTAGCCTAAAAGATATCACTTTGATCTAGACGGTCAATGGCCTGATCCACATCCACGGAATCCATATCTGCAAATTCAGGATTTTGAAATTTAGTGCAATCGATTTCGACTGAAAGCGGGCGGATAGGCCGAGGGAACGGTCCTTTTTCATACCCCAAAACAGTATCAGCATAAACGCTTTGCATGTAAATATCCCAAATCGGCATGGCCATTCTAGCCCCCTGTCCTAATGCTGAGGTCCTAAAGTGAATACTCCTTTCATCACCACCAGTCCAAACACCACTTACGAGATCCTTGGTCAACCCGATAAACCAACCATCCGAAGCATTTTGTGTGGTTCCAGTTTTTGCACCTATTTCATTGTTTAATCTTACTTCAGGGCTCAGCCCCTGTGCTGTCCCGCCTTTTTCCTGAGTGGCACCCATCAGCATGTATGTCATCAGATAGGCTGTCTCCTCACTCAATACTTCTCTGGTTCGTGGAGGAAATTCCTGTATAATATTGCCGTGCTTGTCTTCAATACGTGTGATAAAATAAGGTATAGTATAAACTCCCTTATTTACAAAAGAAGAATATGCTCCAACCAATTCAAAAATAGAAACATCACTAGTACCTAGGCAAAGCGACGGCACGGCCTCCAAGGGGTTTTCTACGCCCATTTCTTTGGCATATTTGACCACAGTCGCAGGGGTAGTCATTTCCTTCATCACAAATGCTGTAATAGAATTTTTAGACCTCGCCATTCCTTGGCGCAGAGTCATTTTTTCACCGGTGAACTTGAGGTTATAGTTTTTTGGTGTATATGTCGGAGGTACTTGCCCCGGCATGCTAAAAGTTACTGGGGCATCTTCCACAATATAACATGGTGAATAGCCCTGATCGATTGCTGCTGTATACACGAATGGTTTGAAGGTAGATCCCGGCTGCCTCCTACCTTGCTTTACATGATCGTATTTAAAATGGTTGAAATCAATACCTCCAACCCAAGCTTTTATATGCCCGTTTTTTGGGTCCATTGACATAAATCCCGATTGTAGAAAACTCTTGTAATACTTGAGTGAATCCATGGGGCTCAACAAAGTATCTACCTCCCCATGCCATGAAAACACCCGCATAGGAACAGCGGTATTCAAAACAATATTGATAGAATCCGATCCTTTTCCATACTTGGCCACTAAGCTCGCATACCGTGACGTGTTTTTTATTTTATCCCTAAGGAAATTGGGGATTTCTTTCCCATCTTCATAACGCCATGGGTTTTGACCATTCCAATGCTCATCGAAAAGTTTCTGAAGGTAGGTCATATGCTTAGTCATAGCTTGCTCGGCATAGTTTTGCAACCGGCTGTCAATAGTTGTATATATCCTCAGCCCCGATTCGTATAGATCATAGCCGTTTTCTTTGGCCCAATGGATGAGCTGCGGCTTGATTACTGATCTAAAATATGGTGCCGGGCCACTAAGGTGATCCTGTGCAGTATATTCCACACCAAGGGGTAAAACTTTTAAGGAATCAAAGGCTTCCCTGGAGATGAAATCAAACTTATGCATGTTGTAAAGTACCTCGGTTCGTTTGGCAAGTGCATTATCAGGATTACTGATAGGATTGTATCTTGTTGGGGCGTTTAGCATTCCTATCAACATGGCAGATTCCTGGATATTCAGGCTATCTGGGGTCTTGTTAAAGAAAGTAGCCGCAGCTGTATTTATACCATAAGAATTGCTTCCAAAAAAGATGGTATTGAAATACATAGCCATTATTTCGTCTTTGGTAAAGAATTTTTCGAGTTGGATAGAAATGATCCATTCTTTTATTTTAATGATAAATGGCTTCAGAAAATCAAATTTGTACAATAACCCTTGATTATCTGTCATGGTTCTGAAGATGTTTTCTGCCAACTGCATGGTCACGGTACTGCCTCCACCACTAAACGAAAAGGTTAGCTTGCCGACTAGAGCCCTTAGTAGCCCTCTAGGATCAATGCCAGAGTGCTCATAAAATCTGAAATCCTCTGTACTCAAAAGAGCATCTACCAGGTTTGGTGATAATTCTTCAAAGGCGACCTGATTCCTGTTGGTTATATAGTATTTCCCAAGTTCGATACCATCCGCGGACATTAGTACTGAAGATAAATCATTTTCTGCTTCTGGGTTTTCCATGGATTTGTAGCTTGGTAGATCACCAAACAAATTGAATAGATTGATTCTTACAGAAAAAATCCCCACCATCACAAGAATGATCATGGAAAAAAATGTAATCCAGATAATCCTGATCAATTTCGAAAATAAATTGTTAGACGTGTTGTTGGCCATTATTGCTCTATATAATATTTATCAAAAAAGGTAAGGTAATCCTCGGTTTTTTTCGTTTGAAAAAATATCTGAAAATTATCTTCCGTAATTATAAAATTCTCGAACGAGATTTTTTCATCAATTGGTAGCTTAATATCACTTTTGTTGAAATCCTTATAAAATTCCATGGCATTTTCCATGGTTGCAAATTTATTGACCAGCACCATGGAAAATGCCTCGTTTAGCGACAGGTTCCCAATTTTCAAATTTTGATCACTATATTTTTTGTTTATAAAATTTTCAATCAAACCCGGCAACAATTCCGAAAATCCTCCTAGGTTAGGATACACAAACACGAAAAAATGCGGCTGTTCAAAATAAGTAAAATACTCTGCCCCTTTGCGCTGTAATTCTTTGGTTTTAAATTGCTTGCTCGCAGAAAGCAGGCTATTGGCATAGTCCATCAAGGTGCTCTCCGGATAGTTCTCAATAAATTGCTGCAACTCATATTGGTATTTATACTGACCCTCTACCTTCCCATCAATCAATATGCCAAGAATCCGCAGATGGTCGCTAAATGCATTGTCAGGATATTGCTGTAAACCACGGCTTACCAAAAGCTTTGCTTGTTGGTATTCCTCCTGCTTATAATAGTCATAAGCTATTCTATACAGCTTTTGGAGCCTTTGAGCAGTTTCATTACTTTCTTCCTTATAATTTGGATTGATCGCAAGTTTAGCATAAATACTGTCGGGATACATGTTGATCAGCTTTTGTTTGTAAGTTTCTGCAACCGTTGGATTTGACTTGTGCATCAGGAATAGAAGGTACAAAGTTTCTGCTTCATACTCAGAACCGGGATATCGTGACAATAACTTTTCAAATACCTCAACCGCATTTTCCTTTTCTTCCAATTGGAAATTGTAAATATTCCCAAGTTTGAAGTATGCATCTTCAATTTTTTTATTTGCAGCTGTCTTTGCCTCTGCCGAAAATGGGATGGTTTCCATTAGTGCTGCTGTTCTCTCTTCAGTCTTAGGTGCCTCCTGATCCGTCGAGGAGACGCTACTTGTGGTATCTTGATCTTCAGTAATTTCTGTATTAGTAAAGGTGGCAGTCGCCAACCGTTGTGACCTTCGCCAATTATCTTCCAAAGGACGGTTTCCCCATTTTGATAAAAATTGTGATCGTCCTGTCGAAACAGCAGAGACCATATAAAAATACCAAGAGTCGCCTTCAACAGGGCTATTCTCATCGATGCCAAAAGGGTTGGCCATGGATCTGCCGGGGATTTGTGCGTTGCCAGCAGAGGTGGTTTGCCTCGCCAATCTTCGGGCTTCTCTTTTTTGGTCCTTTTCTAATTGCTCCTGTTCTGCTACCACGTTATCCAATAGTTGTTGCAGGTCAGATGTTTTCATCTCAGCAAGTGCCAAAAGACTATCTTGTAGTTGAATGGTTTGCAATTGCTTTACAAAATCCGTAAGGATTTCAGAACGTTCCTTTATTTCTTCATAGTGTTCCTCATCTTGTGGTAACACATTTACTGTGCTGTCATAATAGGCCTGTGCAAGTGGATAATTCTTGTACAGATCATAGTAAAGCTCTCCCAATTTTAGGTATGCCAAACCTTTTTGTCGTGGATTATTTTCGCTTACCGCCACAGAGGATTTCAGATGATCTACTGCAAGATCAGGGTTTTTATGCTTGATTTCGAAATTGGCCATCTCGTAGTATATCCTATCTACAAACTCACGGTTTTTATCATCATTCAGCAGTTTTTTAAAATACCCCCTAATCTTTTTCAAATCTACTTTTTGATCCAGTTTAGTTACCTGTGCTAGACTTAGTTTAGCATAAAAAGATAATTCATATTCTGGGTTGCTACTTAGGCATTTTTTAAAGTTGTTGTATGCCTCCGCTTCAAAGCCAAGGCGTTGATATAATTGACCAAGAATATAATATTGTCTTGCTTTATTCTCTTTGACCGGTTCTAACTCAATTGCCTTGCTTAAACTTTCAACCATTAGATCATAGTTTTCGGTAAGCTGATATAAATAGGTTTTAACAAGCAAAAAATTGTGCAGGTTTTCCTTGCTCAGATCTTCTTTTCGAAGGTAATCTGCTACCGCAACTGCATTGCTAATTTCATTGTAATCAATAAATGTACGCATTAGAGCGACTAGCGATTGATGCCTTACATCCTTTTCCTCGCTGTTTTTATTTACGTACTTAAAGGTTTCAATAGCATTGACGAAATCGCCACCATAGTATCTCGCCTTGCCCACCAAGAAATAACTTGGATAAACCCATTTGCTATTTTCGTGCCGCTGAATGGAAAGTGAAGCTTTTACAATGGCATCATCCAGTTGTTCTCTAACGCCGTCAATAGTAGCTGAATCAATATCATAAAATACTCCCAGGATTCTATCAAAGTTGTTGTTGTGATTGGTGGCAATTGCAGTCTCTACTTCGCGTATATCTTCCTTGGCTATGTAATATGCATTATATTTAGCCGTCGTATTGTGATAGGTTTTACTAAAAAAATTCTTTTTGTGCGAAGCACACGCTCCCAGCAATAGTAGAGCAACTAATGAAAATAGGGTAAAAGTACTTATCGAATGTGACTTCCACATAAATTGTCAATAACTAATTAAACGCGAAAATAAAGACAATTCATACAATAAAAGTATTTGAAATGCATTTTAATATATACTTTTGAGGTTGAAAACTGGCTATTTTTATATTGAAGTCCCGAAAAACACTTTCTAACTGGTTAACAAACAGGTATTTGCTCATTTTGCGGAATGAGGAAAACTTTGCGGAGAAAACCACAATCAGTTTCACTTATGCCAAGTTGATCTTAATTACTTTTACTATGCTATTAATAACCATGATAGCTAGTTTGTACCTGTCGAGCACCTTAATGGCCCAATGGTTTGATCCCAGACATGAGCTGATCGTTATGGACAGGTATTTGGTAGAATTAGTTGACAAGGTAGATTCGCTGGAAAATCAGATGCGCGCCAAAGACCAATATATCGCCAATGTTAAACGTGTGTTAAATGGTGAAATCGTTAGTGATGATAGCCTATTGCTCAATGCCGACACAGGCACGGTGAATAAGACAATAGAGCCAATTCAGGATGTTGACAAACAGTTCAGAAAAGATTTTGAAGCTTCAGAAACGACTTTTCTCGCTGTGAGCAGTCCAATTTCTCAGGAACTGGCGGATCAATATTTTTATTCTCCAATAGAAGGAATGGTTACCACCAAATTTAATCTAAAGGAAGAACATTATGGCATTGATATAGTCTCTAAAAGCAACGAACCAGTCAAGTCAGTGGCAGAAGGCACAGTTGTTTTTTCAGATTGGACACAAGAATCCGGAAATGTAATTGCCATCCAACATCGTGGAAATATTATCTCTGTATATAAACATAATTCGGCATTGTTAAAAAAAGTTGGTAATTTTGTTGATTCTGGACAAGTGATTGCTATCATTGGTAATACTGGTGAATTCACAACTGGTCCACACCTTCATTTTGAGATGTGGTATAATGGTAATCCAATGAATCCTGAAGAATTTATTTCGTTTTAAATATATTAGTCAATGTTTAAAAATAAACAAGAGAATATGGCAGCCCAAGACGCTAGTAACTCAAGCAACATTATTGGTAAAGGCACCGTTGTGGAAGGCAACATAGAGACCTTCGGCAATATTAGGATCGAAGGAAAAGTAAATGGTAGTGTAGTAAGTAAGTCTAAAATTGTTTTAGGACAATCCTCAGTGATTGATGGAAATATCATTGCACAAAATGCGGAGCTCTCTGGCGAAGTAAAAGGTTTGGTAGAAATCAGCGACCAGTTGATTTTGCGTCCGTCTGCAGTAATAGATGGTGACATCGCAACAAATAAATTAATTGTAGAATCCGGAGCTACTTTCAACGGCGGATGTAAAATGGGGATACCTCAAAAGGAAATTAAAATAGGTGATAATGGACAAATCAAATCCCCCATCGAAGATAAAAAGCCAACGATCCCGCAAACAAAACCAAATTAGTGAATACGTAAAATACTCGGGGCTGGCCTTTCAAATGGCAGCCCTGATATTATTGGGGTATTGGTTAGGTGGCAAAATTGATAGTTGGTTTGGATTTACCATACCAGTAGCCACCATTGTACTCATTTTGGCATTTTTAGGTATTTCATTCTATTCTCTAATTAAAAGTCTTCCAAAAGATTGAATTCTTTATTGCGTAAAATACCGCATTTAGGACTGTATAAATTTTCATTTCTCGTTTTATTAGGCACTGTACTTTTCAGGTTCATACTGCCTCAATACGTGTACCACCAAGTATGGATCATACTATTATTCTTTTTTGTATTGACTTTGGTATCACTTTTTATTATCCAAAAACTCACGGAGAATAAATCGAGTAATTTCCTTGCGATATACTTTAGCGTTATGATTGGAAGGCTATTTATCTCAATCATCTTTGCTACAGTATTTATATTGACAGATCGCACTCATGTATTTAATTTTTCAATAAATTTTCTTATCCTTTATTTGTTATTTCTTGGGTTTGAAATAACTGGTATTATCACTACCTTGCGCCTTCATTTTAAGAAAGGCACAAAAGATGAATAAAATTTCGAGCCAAAATTGTTGCAAAGGCTTAATTTTCAGAATATTAGTTATCTTATTTTCATTTTTCCTCGTTTTGCCAAGTCTTGCGGCATCGGAGGCAAGTGAGAGTAAAACTGAATTTATCATACACCATGTTCAAGATGCTCACGAGTGGCACTTTGCTACTATTGGCCATACCCATATCAGCATTCCGCTTCCTGTAATACTATTTGAAAAAGGGCACGGGCTTCGGTTTTTTATGTCCTCTGATTTTGTGGATGAGCAACACAACAATGTGGATGTGGACGGTTACTATTTCGATGACCATGGCCATATTCATAGCAGGGACGAATCACTGGCCTTTTATGATATCTCCATTACAAAAAATGTTGCTTCTCTTTTCATCAGCGTCATTCTATTGTTTTGGGTGTTTCTATCCATTGCCAAAAAATATGCTAATAATCCATTAACGGCTCCCAAAGGTCTCCAATCAGCATTGGAACCTATCATCCTTTTCGTTCGTGATGAAATCGCAAGACCGAATATTGGCGAAAAAAAGTATCAAAAATTCATGCCTTACCTGTTGACTGTATTCTTCTTTATATGGTTCAACAATCTTTTGGGGCTTATTCCAGGAGCAGCCAATCTTACTGGAAATATTGCAGTTACGCTTACGTTGGCAATGTTTACTTTTTTCATTACGATATTCAGTGGAAACAAAGATTATTGGAAACACATATTTAATACCCCCGGGGTTCCTTGGTGGTTGAAATTCCCAGTTCCCTTGATGCCCCTTGTGGAATTCATAGGGCTGTTTACCAAGCCATTTTCACTGATGGTTCGGCTCTTTGCCAATATCACGGCTGGGCACATTATCATCATGAGTTTAATAGCATTAGTCTTCATATTTGAAAGTGTTTACATAGGGCCGGTCAGTGTCCTGTTTGGTCTGTTTATGACCATGGTAGAATTGTTGGTGGCGTTTATACAAGCATTCGTATTTACCCTGCTATCAGCTATCTACTTTGGCTTGGCGGTAGAAGAACATGAGCATCATCATGAAGAGCAAAAGGAAAAGCTGGAGAAGTCTCCAGCCTAATTTTTATTATAATTCTAAATTTTATCATTTATGTTATCAAGTGTATTATTGTTAGCAGCAGAGGGTTTGGCACTTATGGGTGCTGGTATCGGAGCAGGTATAGTTGCGTTAGGCGCTGGCTTGGGAATCGGTAAAATCGGTGGTTCTGCAGTAGAATCTATTGCAAGACAGCCGGAAGAAAGTGGCAAAATCCAAACTGCAATGATCATTGCAGCGGCACTTATTGAAGGTGTTGCTCTTTTTGGTGTAATTATTTGTTTGATTATCGCAACCTCATAATTTTCCAAAGGATTATAATCCGACCCGCGGGCGATAGGTTCCGGGTCGGATTTTTTAACGCATACAAAACAAAAAAACTATGGATCTTATAACTCCAGCTTTTGGATTAATATTCTGGCAGACGCTCATTTTCCTCGTTGTATTGCTCATACTAGGGAAATTTGCTTGGAAGCCCATTCTTGGGGCCCTGCAAACAAGGGAAGACTCAATAGATGAAGCACTGAGAATGGCAGAAAAGGCCAAAGAAGAAATGGCCAGCCTCAAAGCTGACAACCAAAAACTACTGTTGGAAGCAAAAGTAGAACGGGACAAGATGTTGAAGGCGGCTACTAAAATAGCACAGGAAATCAAGGATCAAGCAAAGGAAGATGCGCTACTTATAGGGGATAAAATGATCGAGGATGCTAAATCATCTATAGAAAGCGAAAAGAATAATGCCCTGAAACAAATAAAAGACCAAGTTGCGGAACTTTCTCTTCAGATAACAGAGAAGCTATTGAAGAAGAATCTTGCAGACGACAAGTCGCAGCAGGAATTGATCCAAAGTTATATAAAAGAAATAAAGCTAAATTAGATGTCTGATTACAGAGTTGCTTCTAGGTATGCCCGATCAGTTTTCGAATTGGCCAATGAGCTAAAGATTGTGGATGAAATCTACAATGACATGGTACTTGTAGATGAAGTATGTGCAAACAACAGAAAATTGGTGACTTTGCTCAATAACCCAGTAATAAGGTACGATTATAAGCTTAGGGTACTCAATAGAGTCTTTGACGGCCATATTAATGAGCTTACTAGTAAATTTTTCGGTTTAATATGCCGAAAAAACCGTGCACAAGTCCTTAGTGAAGCAAGCCGTATTTTCATGGATTTATATCATGAAAGCAAGGGAATCGTACAAGCAAATATTTCATCGGCTGTAGAGCTCTCTGATAAAATCAGGAAGGAATTTGAGGATAAAATCTCTCAGGCTACTGGAAAAAAAGTGGATTTGGATACTAAAGTTGACGCTTCTCTACTTGGCGGATTTGTGCTCCAAATTGGCGATAAACAATTGGATGATTCATTGAAAGGAAAATTGAACAACTTGAGACGGGAACTGAAAAGCCGTCCTTAATTGAAAAGAAAAGAACAATAAGCATAAATAAGAATTATGGCGGATATAAGACCAGATGAAGTTTCGGCAATATTAAGAGACGAACTGTCAAATTTTAAAACGGAAGCTCAATTAGAAGAAGTTGGTACCGTATTGCAAGTTGGTGATGGTGTAGCACGTATTTACGGACTTTCCAATGCCCAATCCGGGGAACTTTTGGAGTTTGACAACGGAATCAAAGCGCTAGTACTAAACCTTGAAGAAGATAATGTTGGTGCAGTACTTTTTGGGGATTCAGAAAAAATTAAAGAAGGTGACAACGTAAAGCGTACCAAAACCATTGCTTCTGTAAAAGTAGGTGAAGGTATGGTAGGACGCGTGGTAGATACCCTTGGTAATCCAATAGATGGAAAAGGCGCACTGGAGGGAAAGCTTTATGAAATGCCCTTGGAGCGAAAAGCCCCTGGAGTAATCTTTAGGGAGCCTGTGGCTGAGCCCCTTCAAACAGGACTAAAGGCCGTTGATTCCATGATCCCTATTGGTAGGGGCCAACGAGAATTAATCATTGGTGACCGCCAAACAGGAAAAAGTGCTATCGCCATCGATACAATTATCAACCAGAAGGAATTTTATGATAAGGGAGAGCCTGTATTTTGTATCTATGTGGCTATCGGACAGAAGGCGTCGACGGTAAAGCAAGTTGTAATGGCTTTGGAAAAAGGCGGTGCGATGGATTATACAGTGGTCGTAGCGGCTTCTGCAGCCGATCCGGCTCCTATGCAATTCTTTGCTCCATTTACTGGTGCGGCCATAGGGGAATTTTTCAGGGATACTGGAAGACCAGCACTTGTTGTATATGACGATTTATCCAAACAGGCTGTTGCTTACAGACAGGTATCTTTGCTTTTGAGAAGGCCTCCTGGGCGTGAAGCGTATCCTGGTGATGTATTTTATTTGCATTCAAGGTTATTGGAAAGAGCGGCTAAAATCAATGCAAATGATGAAATAGCACAGTCTATGAATGACTTGCCCCCTTCACTTAAGGGGATGGTAAAAGGAGGTGGGTCTTTAACTGCGCTTCCAATTATCGAAACACAAGCAGGCGACGTTTCGGCTTATATCCCGACAAACGTAATTTCGATTACAGACGGTCAAATATTTTTGGAGACCAATCTATTTAATGCAGGTATTCGTCCTGCTATCAACGTTGGTATTTCTGTATCAAGGGTTGGCGGTAATGCACAGATCAAATCCATGAAAAAAGTTTCCGGTACATTGAAACTTGATCAAGCGCAGTTCCGTGAGCTAGAGGCTTTTGCCAAATTTGGTTCTGATCTTGATGCAGCTACTATGCGAACAATCGACCGGGGTAGAAAAAATCTCGAGATATTAAAGCAGCCACAATATACTCCAATGTCTGTCGAGCATCAAGTTGCAATTATTTATGCATGTACAAAAGGTCTGACAGATAGCGTTTCGGTAGAAAATGTAATTGCTTTCGAGAAATCTTACCTAAGAGAGTTGAGTCTTCAACATCAGGGTGTTCTCGATGATTTGCGTGCCGGAAAATTGACCGAGGAAGGACAAAATACAATGAAAAAGGTAGCTCAGGAAGTTGCTGCTCAATTATAGAAATACTGATAAATTGCTGCAATGGCAAATTTAAAAGAAGTAAGAACACGTATTCAATCTGTAAAGTCAACGCAACAGATCACTAAGGCTATGAAGATGGTTGCGGCTTCTAAATTGCGAAAAGCACAAGATGCCATTCTGCAAATGAGGCCTTATGCCAAAAAACTGCATGGCATTCTCCAAAACGCCAGTGCCAATTTAGATGGAGAGCAAAAAAGTAAATATAGTGTAGAACGATCTGTGGAAAAAGTACTGGTGATTGTTATCACATCAGACAAAGGATTGTGTGGGGCGTTCAACACCAACGCAATCAAAGAAGGTCTAAAAGTGATCCAAGAAAAGTACGATGAACAAGAGCGTAATAATCAGCTATGGGTACTTCCGTTAGGAAAGAAATCCTTCGAATTTTTCTCTAAAAAAGGCTATCAGGTCATTGATGACTTCTATGGAATTTATGCGGATTTATCGTACGAAAAGGCCATGGAGGTAGCGGAGTATGTCATGAAGGCATTTCTAAACGGGACTTATGATAAAGTAGAATTGGTATATAATGAGTTTAAGAACGTAGCTACACAAATTCTTTGTGCCGAGCAATTTCTACCTTTGTCTGCGGTAGAACAGAAAGAAGATGTTGTAGTAACCACTGACTACATTTTTGAACCCTCTGTCGAATCAATCATCAAGGAAATGATTCCCAGAACTCTAAAAATACAGCTATACAAAGCAATATTAGAGTCCAATGCATCGGAGCATGGAGCTAGGATGACTGCTATGAGCCAAGCAACAGATAATGCAGGTGAACTGCTCAATGACCTTCGATTGGTTTATAATCGGTCGCGACAGGCCGCCATTACGACAGAAATTCTTGAAATAGTTGGAGGTGCTGAGGCATTGTCAAATGGATAGTCATCTAATTAATTAAAGTACAAAGCAGCAAGTATAGGATATTTGCTGCTTTTTTTATTTATGAATAGACACCAACTTCTTCAGACACTTTACAGTTATCAAACTACTTTTAGAGAGGAAAGAGGTTTTATTACACGATTTATTAATTTTATCAACAATTTTCAAAACTGCTTTGAAAGATCATTGACTCTAGGGCACATCACAGGTTCTGCATGGATCACAGACCACCATGGAAAATCAGCACTTCTTGTACACCACAAAAAATTGAATCGGTGGTTACAGCCTGGGGGACATGCAGATGGCGAGGAAAATATTATTGAGGTGGCTACAAAAGAAGCCAGTGAAGAAACGGGATTGCAATCATTAACTTTGAATAGTAAGCAGATTTTTGATATTGACATTCACACCATTCCTGCACATAAAGATGTCCTCGCTCATGAGCATTATGACATCCGGTTTCATTTTGTAGCAGATCCAACTGAAAAATACACTGTAAGCCATGAATCCAATAATTTGGCATGGATATCCATGGATAAAATTCCGTCCTACACAGAAAATTCTAATTCTATTCAAAGAATGGCTTTGAAGTCAAAATTGATTTTTTGATCCTTATGTTAATCCTTATATTTATCTCACGTTTATAAAACTCGTTGAGGTAAAAGAGTAGTTTAGGTTCGTTTTTGAAACATTATAGGAAAAAATGAAGCGTATTAATTTTCATAAAATATCTTTTATTTATGGCTTCATGTCATTCTGTGAATAATGAACAGCAGCAACTAATTGGGGAATGGAAAGCACATTGGGAGACTGGCTCCAACGAAAGTTTACCTAATGTAACCAACAAAAACCTCAAAATGAATGGCCTGATGAAATTTATGGACAATGGTCAAGTTGAGGTTTTGGCGTATGGATATGAAGGGTGTGTATTTTCAAATGACACTTTAAAAAATATGCTGAGCTGGAAATTGGATAATTCCATATTACGATTTATAGATGGTGATGACGAAAATGGACTGCCTTATGACATTCTAAAATTTTCTAATACGGAAATGAAATTAACACTTTTGGAAGACATCAACCTTACTCTACGTAAAAATTAGTTTTTACTTGCAATATTTAAGCAAGGCCTCAGGGGCACCTGTAACATGCAGGCTATCAGCTATTCTCAAGTCATCACACCCAAAGCGGCGTAGACCAAAGGATAAAAACAATGAGGCTCTTTGAAAGTAAGCATAGCCAAAATCAGGTTTTAATCGAATCGCCTCCTTATATCCTATAAATGCATCATCGAATTTGCCTTGCTTGTGATTGGCTCTACCCTTGTAGTACTGTGCCAGATGGCTCCGCTTGTTCAGACTGACAGCTTGATCGCATAAATCTGCAGCCACATTATATTTTTCTTCTTTATAATAGCATTGTGCCAAACTCAGTATTGCTTCGATATGATGGGGGTCTATGTCAAGGACTTTCTTATAATCATGGATTGCAAAAGCATAATTTTCCATGGATTCATAGCATCTTCCACGGTTGTACCATGTTATCACATGATTGGGGTGCAAGGTCAAATATTCGTCATAAAGCTCGATAGCCTTTTCATAATTCTCTTGCTCAAAATAAACATTACCATCACTAGTGCTGTCGTTCGTGCAGTTTCTTATAAAAATGAGTGCTATGATGAATAGAGCGATTATTGCCGGGCTGGAATAAATCTGGCGCAACTTGTTATTAGTCAGGTATCTCCGGATTTTACCAACAAATCCACGTACTTCATAATATAGCAATTGGTCTTTACCCAAAATTGAATTATTAACCCAAACACGTATCTATCAAAGAATTAAATGTAAGGAAATGCACATTGATTAACAACTAATCGCTTAGTTGTGAAAGAGGTGCCAGACAATGAAAACCAACTTCCCGTGGCTCATGTATTTTCAACCCGGTTCAGTGAATAATTATTGTCTGCCATGACATTTTACACTTTATACAATACATGATATCGTTCGTGGATTGGGTTGGGGCATCATTAATAAGTTTTATTATACCTATAATTCTGTTTCCTTCGCAGCCGATTACAATTTTTGCATGTGTCATGGATATAAAATCGATTCTGCTCATTATAATTTTCGTCAACGGGTTGCTCGCCATTGCCTTTGAGCATCAACTCCAAATCAATAAAAGCTGGATAGCTGTATTTACAGGTACGGCCATGTGGATCTTGGCTTCAATAGGTACAGATCCTAAACTCATGCACCTCGCTATATCGGAGGGATCAGCAGAAATATTTGAGTTGATTGTCTTTCTGATAGGTGCTATGACAATCGTTGAAATGTTGGGCCATTTTCGGTTTTTCAATTGGATAGAATCCAAGTTGATGGAGAAAAACATTTCCAACAAACAGCTATTTTGGATGTTGGGTTTAATTACCTTTTTTGGATCGGCCATGCTGGATAACCTGACCACAACTTTGGTGATGATTCAGATAGGAAAAAAGCTATATATCCGTAAAGAGAATTTTAATACGTTTCTCATTAATACCGTAATTGCTGCTAACGCCGGAGGAGCAATGTCCCCGGTTGGAGATGTTACCACGATCATGATGTGGCTAGCAGGAAAATTTACTGCGTGGCAGATATTGATAGAGGGTTTTTTACCATCATTGGTTGCTTGGATCATACCACAATCATGGCTTACTTCAAGAATCGTCTTTGAAGACCGCAAAAGCAAGGAAATAGAAAAAGTGCCGCCACTCAAGTGGTATATCATCATTATGGGGTTGTCAACATTCCTTTTAGCCGTTTTGGTTAATCTGATACATTTACCACCTTTTTTTGGAATTCTTTTTGGCCTTGGATTGTCAGCGATCATCATTGATCATCGACTGAAGAAAGGTAAACTCTTGAAAAAGACCAATAAGATCGTGAATGTGATCCGAACCATAGATATGGCAACGATCGTATTTTTCATAGGCATTTTATTGGCCGTCAATGCATTAGGATATTATGGTATTTTGGATCAGATAGCGTTATTTATATTCGGTAATAACCCAGGCAGCAACCCAACAGCCTTAATCAGCGGACACATTATACTTGGAATAGTTTCTGCATTTATGGACAACGTGCCACTCACTGCAGCCGTGATTGACATGCTCCCAGATGGTATTCATCCTCAATATTGGGTACTCTTGGCTATAACAGCTGGAACGGGTGGAAGCATTATGGTGGTAGGCAGTGCTGCCGGTGTAGCGGCTATGGGTCAAGAACCAAAATTGACTTTTACATACTACCTGCGGAATGGCAGTTTGCCGGCTTTCGCTGGTTACATAGCCGCAGCGGCTGTCTGGTGGCTACAGATGAAGTTGATGGGCTCATAAATTCAGTGAAAAAACCGTAAAGGAACCAAGAATTTACATGCCGACTTTTTACAAGATGATCATAAAACCAAACACCTAACTAGTTTTCTAATCTATATTAGAATAGCTTCAAGAAAGCAGCGATAAACGGAAGCGACAGTAGCAAAGCATCGAACCGATCTAAAAAGCCCCCATGACCCGGTAGGGTTTCTCCCGAATCTTTGATATTGATACTTCGCTTAAACAAAGACTCAACCAAATCTCCATAGGTACCGGCTGTCGCAGTCAGGATGCCTATCATCAGCCATTTCCACAGTGGCAAAATATCAGCATAGTAGGACATGGCAACAGCAATTAACAAGGTTAGGATTGTGCCCCCCACAAAACCTTCCCACGATTTTTTTGGGGAAATCCGCAGAAATAGTTTTGTCTTGCCAAACATTGTTCCGGCAAAGTACCCACCGGTATCGCTCGCCCAAGTTAGCAGCAATATGCCAACAACCAGCTCAAATTGATAACTACCCATACAAAAGGCAATGACGTGTAAAAGTGAAAACGGAATGGCTACATACAATATTCCTAAAAAAGTAAAGGCAATGTTTGTAAAGGGTTTTTCATCTGATTTTTTGTACAACTTTATAAAGTAAATGATGGAACTGAGTGGAAAAATGAGATAAAACCACTCTAAATCCATGAGGTTCATCTGTACTAAAAAAGTACATGTGTAGATAAATATGCCAACTAATGACCCCCAAAAGGTAAGTGGAAGAAATCCATCGAGGCCCACAAGTCTGTAAAACTCTTGAATGGTAAAAAATACGATCAGAAGGAAAATGGCAAAATAGGTCCATTCATGCCAGTAGATTCCTGAAATTATGACTAAAACTCCAAGGACAGCTACGATCACACGCTGAGTGAGATTGCTGTATTTATCCAAATGTGATCTCATCCTTTACAATTCTCGCAGCGTTGAGTGCTTGTTCGTTTGGTACCATAACTTCTATTTGGCCATTGTCAATAATAATCGTAGAATCTTTCTTATTCACAATCCCCGCCTCAATTTCATGGTTTTGCAATACACTTTTTACAATTTCAGCGCGCGAAAGTATGGATGTCTTATACACCCTTGTCCAGTCATTCATATACTTTATTTTTTGCCATGTAGTTTTTGAAGTACACAACTGTGATTACAAATAAAGCAGAAAATATGATAATATACACAGTAGGTGGAGCATCTGTGGATTCTACATCTATGTCGGTAAGCCCTTTCTGATGGGCATATAATGCAAATAAAGATGCTCCGTTATTTAAGAAGTGTGCTACAATTGGTACTAACAAATTTCCTGTCCACACATATAAATAACCAAACAATGCCCCCAACAATAACCTAGGAAGGAATCCATAAAACTGAAAATGAACCGCACTAAAAAATATTGCTGCAACCCAGATGGCCACATGCGTATTTTTAAACAGACGAACTAAAATATTCTGCAACAACCCTCTGAATAACAATTCCTCTCCTATACCTGGGATTACCGCTACCACGATTATAGTTACAATAAAATAGCTTGTAGAATCAAATTGAGTCAAAAATTCTGTGAGTTCCTTGAGGGATTCTTCCATATTTGAAGCCCATTTTTCGATTCCAGCAAATGCTTCCGGCAATTTTAATTCTGCGTTCCACTCTATAAAAACCGTATTGACCACCATAAACGAAAAAACCATCACGATAGTGATCAATAACACATTGGGTAGATTAGGTGAAATCCGAATGAAATCTTTCATCAGGTTACCCTTGATCATGGTATAATAAAAAATCAAAGGCGCAATAATGAAGCCTCCAAGTGATGACATGCCTTGTACCGTGAGTATCATCAGCCGATGTTCCGGATAGGACAATGGATCAGTTAATATGACTACGAGCTCATCTAAGCCCACACCAGATATGATAATCGCCGTAGCGAAAGCAAGTACTTGGCCTATTAAAAATACGCCACCGATGGTGATGCCAATGAGTGATAACAGCAAAATCCATGGATTTTTGCCATGGGCGTATAATGGATTTTGCATACTATTTGACATATCGTGTTCTAATTATAATTCAGGAAATAAAAAAGGGTGTAAAATCCATGAATTTTCTACGTGCTAAAATATGTTGAATCCTCCCAATAAAAAAATA
>JAUHYU010000182.1 GCA_030426345.1 Bacteroidia bacterium | reverse complement strand
CGTTCCTATCCCAGAATAGTAGGCGAAACTGGCGGCAAGGATTTTATATTGGCGCACAGTTCTGCCGATGCCAAAGAAGTGACGACAGCTATCATTAGAGGGGCATTTGAATATCAGGGACAAAAATGCTCTGCGGCTTCCAGGGTTTATATTCCGAACGACTTATGGGAAGAAGTACAAAACTTGCTTTTGAATGATTTGGCAGAAATAAAAATGGGGGGTACGGAAGATTTCACCAATTTTATCAATGCTGTGATTGATGAAAAATCCTTTGATAAATTGGCTAAGTACATTGATGCAGCCAAGGAAAGCCCAGTGATAGAAGTGATAGCCGGGGGAAATTATGACAAATCGAAAGGTTATTTTATCGAACCGACCGTGCTGCGCACAGAAGACCCGCACTATGTGACGATGTGCGAAGAGTTATTTGGGCCCATCACGACAGTCTATGTGTATCAAAAAGAAAATTATGATGACGTGCTGTATCTAATCGACAACACTTCTGAATATGCACTCACAGGAGCCATCTTTGCCAAAGATCGGTTTGTAATTGAAAACACAACCAAAAGATTAAGCAATACGGCGGGCAATTTTTACATCAATGACAAGCCAACTGGAGGCGTCGTGGGCCAGCAGCCATTTGGCGGATCCAGAGCCTCAGGCACCAACGACAAGGCCGGCTCCATGATCAATCTGTTGCGTTGGGTGTCACCAAGAACGATAAAGGAAAGTTTTGTGCCGCCAAAGAGTTATCGATACCCGCTTATGGATGAGGAATAACCCATCAAAGCCTTCATGGATTTCTATATGATTTTAGTATAAAAAAGCCTCAAAAATCCATGAATCTACAAATCATTGACGCTAATGCAGGACATCGCAAAAATTGATATTGAGAAATGATTTTTAGGTAAAAGAAGGATTTATTGTTGTGGGATTTCAATCCACTCTGAAGGTGTCGATGCGAGATAAACGTCATTGAATTTGTCGTACCGCAAAGCATCGTAAATCATGGGGATGATATTGACACCATCGTTTGACATTAGTCCATATTTTCCCTTGCGGGAAGCTATCACAAATCCATTGTTCAGATCATTCATTTGATCAAATCGGGGCAAGATTAATAGCCTTCCATCTTTGCCTGCAAGTCCGTATTTTTTGTCCTTCAGCGTGAGAAAACCTCCGGTTTTGAGCCTGTAGAGATTATCATATTCACACTCCAAAGTGATTTTTCCTTTGGCATTGATCAATCCAAATTTACCCTTATTAACCACCACACACAGCCCTGCTTTAAAATTGCTTACCGAATCGTAGCGTGGTTGCACGATGATGTCCTCCCACTTATCTATATATCCCCATCGGCCCAATAATTTATATGGTGCCAGTCCTTCGTTGTAGCGGCCTATTTCATCATATTGATTAGAAACCCTCAACTTGCCATTGATATCTACGAAACCCCATTTACCGTCAATCATTACTCCGATAAACTCCTCTGACATATCCTGAATTTGTTCGAATCTCCGATCATTTTGATGAATTACCTTGCCCGACTTAGTAATAAAAGAATACCCCTTGGCAGACCTGGCGAAATAAATACTATCTTCTTGAAGCGGTGATATTTCGTCAAATACCGGATGGATTACTCGCTTTCCATTCTCATCCAACAATCCAAACTTCTCGTCCAAAGTCTTTTCCAAATATCGGTCACCATGTTTATAAAGAAAATACTCCGCAGTAAAATCCTTAGT
>JAUHYU010000030.1 GCA_030426345.1 Bacteroidia bacterium | reverse complement strand
GAGCTGCATCAACCCATTATTGGGTCTTTGCCAGGCGTTTTTAAAATCGTCAATGATTGTATTCATGCTAAACTGTTTTCTTTAATTTTGTTCATGCTAAAAAAACTGCTTTCGGTCTTTTTGCCATATTTTCAATAATATAAACGCAACCAACATGCCGCTGAGATGTGCGAAATGGGCCACATTGTCTCCCGATGCCCGCTGTATGCCACTAAAAAGCTCGAAAATTCCATAGATGGCCACAAAATATTTTGCCTTCATAGGAATGGGAGGGAACAGCAACATCAATTGTGTATTGGGGAACAGCATGCCAAAGGCCAACAAAATACCAAATATGGCACCAGAAGCACCCACCATCTGCGAATTGCTTTTCATATAAAGCACCTGCTGCAAAGTTTGATTGCTTTCATGAATATAAGAGGCATCATCAGGATGGTCGCTATAGTCATAAATAAAACTCTTGAGCGATGCGTTGCGCTCCACATCAATATTTGCTTTCTTTTCAAGGACATGCTTAAACTCTGCCGGGCTTGGATTTGATGCATATTCTTCGATGGTATTGGCAAAGCTGTTGGTTTCCATGTAGTTGATGCCCGAGTACAACACACCGGCACCAATGCCCGTAACCATATAAAATATCAGAAATCGTTTAGGGCCCCAGAACTGCTCCAGCAGTGGGCCAAAAATAAAAAGACCAAACATATTGCTGATCAGATGCCAGGTGCTCCCATGCAAAAACATGTAAGTCACAAATTGGAATGGCATAAAATGATCGCTGTGTATATTTCTAAGACTCAGGAATTCATTAAAGTCTAACTTCATGAATGACCCTATGAAATATAGGGCTACATTGGCGATTAATAAATTTTTTACTATTGGTGTGATTCTGCCGAACATTATGATTTTATATTAAAAATGTCTTCAATTTTATCTAAGGCCAATATATAATAAATCAACCTTCCATTGGGCGAATAGTTGGGATTTTTACAGGCAAACAATTGGTCAATGATGCTTTTCATTTCCTCAGTCGTCAGCTTCTTACCCCGCTTTATACCAGAATTAGTCGCCATGGATCTGGCAAGGTTTTCCAGAGAACTATTTTTATATTCCAGATAATTCTTTTTATAATCTTCCAATACTCCGGTGAAAATCTTTTTACCCGAATCTACTTTGATCAGCGAGGGAACCCCATTGATAACAATGGCATTTTCTCCAAAATATTCAAATGAAAATCCAACGCCTCCAAATTCGTTTTCCAATTCCTTTACGATTGAAAAGTCGGAAGGGTTCAATTCCAATGTTTCCGGAAAGAGCAATTGTTGTGAACTACCGCTGTTGTTTTCCAACATCTTCAGATATCTTTCGAAATAAATGCGCTCATGGGCCGATTGCTGATCAATTACCATCAACCCGGATTTTACAGGTGTCACAAGGTAAGAAAGGTGAAACTGAAAAATATTTGGTGTATTTCCCTCACTTTGCTGAGCAAGCTCATTGTCCATCTTGTTGATGGCGCTTTCGAATGTCAGGGACAAAGGATTTCCTTTAGCTGCTTCTTCTCTTTTTACCTCAGCCTCAATAGTTTCGTTTTCCAGAGCTCCGGCGTAGATCTGTTCCCAGTTTTTTAAGTTTGAAGTATCTCGCTCCGTATGTTTAAATTGTGCATAATCTCGCTCGGAGGTATTCAACCCTACACTAGAACTTGGTCTTGTAGTTGTGGTGTGCATTCTAAAATTGGTGTCCGTGCCAAAGTCAAGTGCCGGAGTGATATTGAAAGTGCCGAGAGCCTTTCGTACCGAGGTTTTGATGAGACTGTACACGCTGCGCTCATCATCAAATTTGATTTCTGTTTTAGTTGGATGTACGTTAACGTCTATGCGTTTTGGGTCGATGGTAATGAACAAAACAAAGAATGGGAATGTTCCTTCGGGAATCAGCCCTTCATAGGCACCAACTACGGAATGGTTCAGATAGTTGCTTTTAATAAATCGGTTGTTGACAAAGAAAAACTGTTCACCACGAGATTTTTTTACAAAATCAGCTTTTCCGATATATCCTTGCATAGAGACATCTTCCCATGATTCATTGCATGGCACGAGTTGTTCACGATAGTTTTTCCCAAATAAACCTACAATGCGTTGGCTGAGCTTTCCTTCTTTAAGATTATAAACTTCGAGATCGTTTTGAAAAAAGTTAAAAGTTATATGCGCATTGGCCATTGCGATTCGATGGAATTCGTCCATGATGTGTCTTAACTCCACCGGGTTGGATTTGAGAAAATTCCTTCTGGCTGGCACATTAAAAAACAAGTTGCGCACGATCATAGTGGTGCCTTGTTTGCACGAAATATTTTGCTGGCCCTTAAACTGAAATCCTTCGATAATGATGGAAGTCCCAATTTCGTCTTCGGCCAATCGGGTTTTCATTTCTACTTGAGCCACAGCTGCAATGGAGGCTAGAGCTTCCCCGCGAAAGCCCATGGTTTTTATCAGGAATAAATCCTCTGATTTTCTGATTTTGCTGGTGGCGTGCCGCTCAAAACTCATGCGCGCATCTGTTTCTGACATGCCATTGCCATTGTCCACCACTTGTACCAATGCCTTACCTGCATCTTTTACAATCAAAGTGATTTCGGTAGCTCCGGCATCCACAGCATTTTCCATCAGCTCTTTTACCACGGAGGCAGGCCGCTGTACAACCTCTCCGGCAGCAATCTGGTTGGCAATAGCATCAGGGAGCAAATGAATGATGTCGGACATTGAGGTATTTATTGGAAAAACTTACGTGTCCTGAAAAAGAAGTAAAGAGGGAACACTATTGCGCAGATATACAATACCACATTACCAAAAACCAACCAGCCGCCTACGGCTCCCAACATGAGTATAATAAGCAAAACTTGCATTAAATCGCTTGATTTCTGTCGCTTTGCTCTGTTATTAAATGCAGATTTGATATGTTCGCGGTGATCCGATGCAGATGTAATTTTTAGCTCATGTTTGATCCGCTCGGTACGGTTTTGAATGTCCTCTCTGACCGAATCGTAATATCTTGGCTCAAAATTGAACCTTTTGTAATTTGGCATCCGAGAAAGAGATGGAAATTTCATAAATTTGATAGAATATTAAACTACAAAGTAAGTTGAAATTTGTATGTATAGCAAGTATTTGACTTCTGCAAATGAAACAAGTCCCAATGGTTTTTGTCGTTATAAAGAAAAAAAAGCATGCTAAATCCATGGTGGGGATTATTTCAAAAAAGGTAATGAGATGAGGAAAGTTTGGTTGGGAATGTTAATGTTAGGACTAGCAGCCGCTTCGCTAAAAGCTGAGTTGTCGAGAGGCTACTACTCGGACATTTGGGTGGATAGCATGTATCAAAAGCTTACCATAGCAGAGCAGGTTGGGCAGCTGCTCGATGTGAAAGTTGAGCCGACTCAAGAAAACTTATTACAGTTGATTAATGATCTTACCCGTCATCAAGTGGGATTTATTACTGTGACTGGAGGTGAGCCTGAGGCCATTGTCCAATTGGTAAACAGCTTGCGAGCCAATCTGAATGTGCCAGTTTTTGTAACCGTAGAAGAAGAAAATGCATTAGGGTTTCCATTTGAGCAAACGGCGTCCCTGCCCAAACCAGAGACATATTTACAATTGGAAGATCCACAACTTTTGCTTTCGTCGATAGCGGAATTGTCAGGAATTTCTAAGAGCCTAGGTATTTCTGCAAATTCCTTTTCGCCAGTTGCGATTGAATTTTCAGAGGTTGGAATGGAATTTAAATCAAAGTTTGATCATGATGATGCACTGATTTTTCAGAATTACCACCCAAGTTATTATCGTAAGAACTTTTTTACCAACACAGATTTCTATTTCAATTTCACAGATCAATTTGCATTTTCCCCCAAATTAATGGGTACATGGAATTCATCTCTTTGGAAAGATAAGCTGAGCAAACTGCATTCCGAATGGCAGAAGATCAACGATACCCATGCCATTATCACCATTAAATCACTGCCACAATTTCCAGAAGATGAAGCTTCTTATTTTGATAAAAAGGTAATTACCCCGCTGTTTTGGAAATACTTTGAGTTTGGAGGGATTCTCTCTGCCGATCTTGATGCAATTTCTGGTGAGCAGACATCGAGAAAGAATGAAGAAACTATCAGGACTTTATTGAAAATCGGCTCTGATAAGATATTGATTTCGTCGGATATCGAAAAGGCAAATATGGCATTGATGACTGGTGTCGATCAACGCTATTTTCGGCAAAATGAAATTAAGGAAAAAGTGAAGCGGCTTCTTGCCATGAAATATAAGGCCGGTTTGTCGGAGAAGGTATTTGTGAATGACAACCATTTGGTATCTAGACTGAATAGTCCTGAAATACAACAAATCAGTTATGAGGTGTATTCCAAAGCTGCAAAAGTAATAGAGACAGGAGAGAAAGTAACGCCATTTCCAGATCTGGACAAGACCAACTTTGCTTCACTGAGTTTAGGATTTTCAGAATGGAAGACATTTCAAGAAACATTGGGAAAATATGCTCCAATCGTCCACTACATGCTTCCAGAGGCATCATTTGATCCTTATGACCTACAAGTTCTTTCAGAGCAGCTAGTGCAGTTTGATCATGTGATTGTCGGATTGCATACGACAGGGCTAGTTTCCCTAGATAATGCAACCATGGATTTTTTACGGCTTTTGAATGAAAAAACGAATGTGATACTCGTGTTCCTCGGCAATACGTTGGGTACTAAAGAATTTCTATCTTTTGACAATAGGATTCTGATGCATGAAGATAATTTATTTACCCAGCAGATTGCTGCACAATTGGTTTTCGGTGCTTTGGATAGTACGCCGCAAAACAGACGATTGGCATACAGTACACCCGAAATGCAGGGCATGGATTCTAAAGTACTTAAAAAGATCGATTTCATCGTGAACGAGGCGATATCCAACGAGGCTACCCCTGGCTGTCAGGTATTGGTGGCAAGAAATGGATCGGTGATTTGGGAAAAGGGGTATGGATATTATACATACGATAGTATCATGCCGGTAGATACCAGAACGATCTATGACTTGGCATCAGTCACTAAAGTGGCAGCGACAACTCAAGCAATGATGAAATTGAGCGAAGAGGGAAAGATCGATTTGAATTTGAGGATTGGGGATTATCTTACTGAATTGGATGGTTCCAACAAAGCGGATTTGACAATAAGAGATATTTTAACCCATCAATCCGGACTTAGGGCATTCTATCCATTTTGGACCAATACCATAAAAGATGAGGGCCAAATTTTACATTATTATAAAGATAAACCAAATAAAACATATGCCAATACAGTTGCGTATGGCATGTTTTCAGCTGAAGATTTGAAGGACTCACTATGGCATTGGACCATAGATACAAAGTTGAGGTATCGAAGGCATAATTATCAACCTTACGACTACAAATATAGTGATCTTGGGTTTTATATGCTTCAGGTATTGGTAGAAAGAGTGGCCGGAAAATCATTGGATGCATACATGGATTCTACCTTTTACAAACCACTTGGTGTAAATTCCCTTTCATTCAATCCCTTGTGCAAATATCCTTTGAATCGAATTACGCCAACGGAGCGTGACGAAAACTTCAGACATGTGCTGGTTTGGGGGACGGTACATGATCAGATTGCCGCAATGAAAGGCGGAGTATCAGGGCATGCAGGCCTTTTTGGCAATGCCCAAGACGTTGCCAAATTGATGCAGTTACAGCTTCAGGATGGCTGGTATGGTGGCAAACAATATTTCAAAAAGGAGACCATAGAAAAATTTACTTCACCACAAAGTGACGAAAACCGCCGTGGGCTAGGGTGGGACAAACCTGAGAAGGGGGATGAATACAATCCTGCTTCCCGCTATGCATCATTCAACACATTTGGGCATCGGGGATTTACAGGAACAGTGGCTTGGGCCGACCCGACTTTTAACCTCGTTTATATATTTTTGTCAAATCGCATCTATCCTGATATGGGAAATAATAAACTTAGTAAGTTGAATATCCGTAAACGGATTCAAGATGTGGTTTACGAATCGATGTGGAGTTTTGAAAAACAACACAACTAGTTGGTGTCCATGGATTCTTACCTCAATTTTACATCAGAAAGCAGTATTAGTATTGGGAGGTAAATCGAATCAAACAGATTTTAAAATAAAAAATTATTGACAATGAAAATTGGAATTGTATGCTATCCGACTTTTGGAGGTAGTGGGGTTGTAGCTACAGAATTGGGCATAGCATTGGCCAAAGAAGGACATCAGGTTCATTTTATCACCTATTCACAGCCCACAAGGCTAGATTTTTTTAATGAAAACCTATTTTATCATGAGGTAGATATGATGGCATATCCGCTGTTTCAATATGCTCCTTATGAAACCGCCTTAGCCAGCAAAATGGTAGATGTGGTGAAATATGAGAAGTTAGATATTCTCCATGTACACTATGCGATTCCGCACGCATCAGCAGCTTTTATTGCCAAGCAGATACTTAAGCAGCAGAATATTGAAATCCCTGTGATAACTACCTTGCATGGCACGGACATCACCTTGGTTGGCAGAGACCCTTCCTTTGAGCCGGTGGTGACCTTCAGTATTAATCAAAGTGATGGAATTACAGCAGTTTCAGAGGATTTAAAAAACGATACGCATAAGCATTTCGATATTAATAAGGAGATTAGGGTGATACCGAACTTTATTGATTTGGAAAGGTTCAAAAAACTGGAAAAAGCACATTTCAAAACAGCGATTTGTCCGAATGGTGAAAAACTCGTGGTGCATACTTCCAATTTCCGGAAGGTAAAAAGAGTAGAAGACGTGGTCTATGTATTCCAGAAATTACGCAAGGAAATCCCGGTGAAACTATTGTTGGTAGGTGATGGTCCAGAAAGAACTAAAATAGAAGGAATTTGTAGGGAATGTGCATATTGTGATGATATTCGTTTCCTTGGCAAGCTGGAGGCGGTGGAAGAAGTACTTTCAGTAGCTGATCTTTTTGTGATGCCATCTGAGAAGGAAAGTTTTGGATTGGCGGCTTTGGAGGCTATGGCCTGTGAGGTGCCGGTCGTTTCGTCAAATGCCGGTGGACTGCCAGAATTAAATATTCATGGATTTTCGGGGTATTTGAGCAATGTGGGTGATGTAGAATCCATGACCAAGTTTGCACTTGAGATATTGGATGATAAAAATCTGCCTACGTTCAAAAAGAATGCACTTTCTCGAGCCAAAGAATTTGAATTGAGTAAAATATTGCCAGAATATGTAAGGTATTATAAGGATGTACTGGAGCAAACATCAAGTACTGTTTCTGCATAGAATTAAAATGGATGCAAATTTCATTGGGTGATATTAAACAACATGTTAATTTTGTATTCTCAATATTGGAGATTTTCCATGCAAGCATATGAAATATAAGGCCATACATGATATAAAGCCAAGGAACGACAAGGCTGCAAAAATGTTTGAGAACCCTGTTTTAGATAGGTTGACAAATTCTCATGCATCTATTCCGATTTCCATGTTGACACTGT
Source organism: Bacteroidia bacterium (assembly GCA_030426345.1). GTDB lineage: Bacteria > Bacteroidota > Bacteroidia > Cytophagales > Cyclobacteriaceae > JAAUQL01. The sequence continues at coordinate 43,333 of JAUHYU010000030.1, read as the reverse complement.
TTGGATTAGGCTTTTTGTATTGGGGAACTACTCAATCGGCCTTAAACTTGGGACAATATGCGAGTTTGATCATTATAGGTGTTTTAGCTTGGACGTTATTCGAATATTTGATGCACCGCTATTTGTACCACATGCTTCCCACGAACAAATTCAAGGGGTGGTTTCAGTACAATATGCATGGATTGCACCATGAATATCCTAAGGACAAATCTAGGTTGGCCATGCCTCCACTGGCGATCATTGCAATTGCATTCATGTTTTTGTATTTGTTCAAACTCATTATTGGAGACGCTACCTATGGGTTTACACCCGGTTTTTTGTTTGGATATGCCGGTTATCTGACGGTTCATTTTATTGTTCATGCCTTTCAGCCACCAAAAAATGCTTTTAAGGTGCTATGGGTAAATCATGGAATCCATCACTATAAAGATCCTGATGTAGCATTCGGTGTTTCTTCTCCGCTGTGGGATCATGTATTTAGAACCTTGCCTAAGAAGAAATCCAAATAGTTTTTTGATCGTTTTGCCAACACAACACCCGTGGCAACCATTCTAAAAATAGTTTTATGAAAATCAGGGTTGGTTTTGGATATGACGTACATCAGCTAAAAGAGAGCGAAGATTTTTGGTTGGGAGGAATAAAGTTGGAGCATTCAAAAGGTGCTGTGGGCCATTCTGATGCAGATGTATTAATTCATGTGATTTGTGACGCGCTGCTCGGCGCGGCGAATAAACGGGATATCGGATTTCATTTTTCAGATACTGATCCGAAGTTCAAAGGAATCGATAGCAAACTTTTGCTAAAAGAAACCATGGACATCATTCGGGAGGATGGATGGGAAATAGAAAATATTGATTCTACCATTTGCTTGCAATTACCAAAAATAAATCCACACATTCCCCAGATGAAAACCTGTCTTTCGGGTGTTATGAGCATCGATGAGGAAGACATTTCCATCAAAGCCACCACGACAGAAAAACTAGGTTTTGTAGGCAGGCAGGAAGGGGTGTCGGCATATGCCACGGTGTTGATCTCCAGATCATGAGCGACAAAAGACTGGTCGTAACGGACGATGGTTCACATACGCTTTACATTCCTGAACTGAACGAAACTTACCATTCTACTCACGGGGCTATTCAGGAATCGAAACATATTTTCATGGAAATGGGGCTGCTTTATTTCTTAGAGAGGGAAAAAATTGAGGAGGCATCAATTCTTGAAATTGGTTTTGGAACCGGCCTAAATGCCTTGTTGTGTGTTTTGTTTGCTAAGGCAGAAAATAAGTCTATTCACTATGAAAGCCTTGAAGCTTTTCCACTTTCTGAAGAAGAGACATCGAAATTGAACTATGCTCAAATACTTGAGGGAGAAAATAGTACAGGGATATTTCAACAGATTCATGCTTCGCCGTGGAACGAGCAATCGCGGATACTTCCAAAGTTTGAATTATTCAAGCATGAAATAAAAGTTCAAGATTATTCTGCCAAGGAAAAATTTGACATTTGCTTTTTTGATGCATTTGCCCCATCCAAGCAACCAGAGATGTGGGAGGTTGATGTGTTAAAAAAGGTCTGGAATGCCCTCAAAATCCATGGAGTTTTTGTGACCTATTGCGCCAAAGGACAACTAAAAAGGGATCTAAAATCTATAGGTTTTGAGGTGGAATCACTTCCCGGCCCTCCTGGAAAAATGCAAATGGTGCGGGCAACTAAAATCTAACTACTGCTTCTGGCGTGATGCAATAATCCAGCGGAACATCCCAAGTGTTAACAGTGAATTTTTCATCAATTGGCGAAAAATAGCCCAACCCAACTTTGAGCAAATCGCGGTTGATAGATGATAAAAAAGCATCGTAATATCCTTTGCCATACCCAACTCGATTTCCGTGTATGTCGCAAACTAAAAGTGGTAGAATAATCATGTCGATGGATTCGTTGTTGGCAAGTTCGGCATCGATAGGTTCTGGAACTTTATATTGGTTTTCCACTAGTTTTGTTTCTGGCGTCAAATGCCATGTCGTCATCAAAGTATTTGATTCAATTTTTGGCACTACCACTTGGATGTTTTTCGACCATAAAAATTTGATAATTGGCCAGGTGTCAATCTCTGCCTTGTCAATAATTGGCAAATAAATATGGGCTGTCCTTATTTCTTGAGGGAGAAACTGCTCAAAATTGGCAAGAATATTTTCATGGAATTCTGAGGCTTTTTTAGTAGAAATAGCTTTCCTTTTTTGGAGGTAGATTTTTCTGAGTTCATTCTTAAGCATCTTCTGTCAGCAGGTTGTATTTCAAAATAAATGGATCGAGGATCGCTAGTAGTTCATTGATAAAATTCGGATTATTAATGTAAAAATTCAGCAGATTGTCCTCGCGCTCCTGCGGATTTCCATTAGGAAATAGTTTGTCAAGCACACTTTCCAGTTGCTTGATCCTTGTAGCTTCTTTTTGCTCCTCAGCCTTTTTTAGCCTTTTCTGGATATTGTCGACGCTTTTTTCGGTCTTTTTAAACTCACTCATTACAAATCCTTCCAAAGAGGGATCCAGCTCATTAGCCTTGTCTTGTATGGATTTAAAGGCCTTTTCGATATCTTTTAATTGATCGGCTAAATCGTGGGCGGGTTCTGAATTGCTATAGAGGATTTTTTCTTTTAGCTCATCATAATCCTCAAATATATCCATGGATTTTAAGGGGATTTTATCCATCTTTTTTGCTATGACCCCTGTCAGGATCATGGCAAAAGACCTTGGAAAAACAATAGGAAATGGAACTTTAAAGTGTTCAAACACGCCTTTTAATTGAAGCCAATAAGTAACTTCGGCAGGCCCGCCGATGTAGGCAAGATTGGGTAAAATGATCTCTTCATATACAGGGCGAAGTACCACATTTGGACTAAATTTTTCTGGGTTTTCATCAATCTCTTGCTGTAATTCTCCCTTCGTAAAAGTCAACGAGGTATTCAAAACCACATAATTTCCATCAACTAATTCGATGCGCTCACGAAGGCCATTTTCCATGTAAAAGAAATTGATGGGCCTGGGATATATTTGACCTTTGTAGCCCATTTCTTCTAATTCTTCAGTGGCAGCTTGAGCTAAAGAATGCGCTTCATTATGGAAAATATCTGCTTTCATCACCGGCAGCAATGCCTTCTTTAGCTGCTTATCGTCAGCATCTAAAATAACTAGTCCCTGCTCTCCAAACAGCTCGTTCACGATATCTCTCGTGGCATCTGCAAGTGTCTTTTGTCCCAGATATCCTTTGGTAAATAGCTCAGGTTTTTCAGGAATTTCGTCAAGAAGTATTTTCATTGATTCTGTGGAAAATCTTCCCACAGGGCCTTTCTGATCAGATTTCCAACTGTATTTTTTTCCGAATAAATTGAAGTTATTAATCTCTTCAAAGTCATGATCTTCCGTAGCCATCCAATATACCGGCACAAAATTATATTCAGGATATTTCACCTTTAAACTTCTGGCCATGTTGATCGCTGCCACAATTTTATAAACAAAAAATAATGGTCCGGTAAAGATATTCAACTGATGCCCCGTCGTGACGGTAAATGTGTTTGGCTGTCGGAGTGATGCTATATTTTGGGCAACTTGGCTTCTGGTTTCACAATTTTCATATTGGCTTTTCAACACATCGACCAACACTTCCCGTTTTTCGTCTTCAAAATTACGGTTGGCAATCGTGGCTTCAAAGCTTTCGATTTGAGGACGAGCACCATGGAATTTAGATAGTTTTTTTTCGCCACGGATATAATCTAAAAAGAGAGGGGAGAATCGTTTAGTGCCTTCAAAGTTAATTTGATGTAATTGCATAAAATAAATATAATGACTTTTGTCAACTAAAAGTTATTGCAACGGACTTGAGTTAAATTGGATTCATGATTGAACAGATAAGAACTCAAATTTATCAATATTTATGAATAGGGGTTTAATTTTGCTTGGCAGGAACGCCGATCAAGTCAAACTCTCTGGCTTCGATTATTTCAATATCTGCAAAATCACCAATTTTCAGATAGTGTTCTTTGGCATCTATCAAAACTTCGTTATCCACCTCAGGTGAATCAAACTCTGTTCGCCCAATAAAATATCCCGATTCTTTCCGGTCAATCAAGGTTTTATACGTTTTACCAACTTTGGCGTCATTGAGTTCTAAGGAAATTTGCTCCTGCAATTCCATCAACTCATTCGCTCGCGTATCTTTCACTTTCTGCGGAACATCATCTTTCATTTGACCTGCATGCGTTCCTTCTTCATGAGAATAGGCAAAAACACCCAATCGCTCAAACCTGTTTCTTTCAACAAAATCCATCAGTTCCTGAAAATCTTCTTCTGTTTCTCCGGGATGGCCGACAAGCATTGTCGTACGAATGGCAATACCGGGAACTTTTGCACGGATATTTGCCAATAGCTTTTCTGTTCTGGCCATGGTTGTACCACGGCGCATGATCTCCAACATATTTGTCGATGCATGTTGCAACGGGATATCGAGGTAGTTGCAAATCTTTGGTTTTCTGGCCATCACTTCCAAAATATCTTCCGGAAAACCGGATGGAAAGGCATAGTGCAACCGAATCCATTCTATACCTTCTACATCTGAAAGTTGATCGAGCAATTCTGCGAAGTTTCTTTTTTTGTAAATATCTAAGCCGTAATAAGTAGAATCCTGGGCGATCAGCAACAATTCCTTCACGCCATTTTTGGCTAGGTTTTTCGCTTCTGTAATGATTTGTTCGATAGGCTTGGAAACGTGCTTGCCACGCATAATCGGGATAGCACAAAAGGAGCATGGTCTGTCACAACCTTCTGATATTTTCAGATAAGCATAGTGTCTTGAGGTAGTAGTGACGCGTTCTCCGATGAGTTCATGCTTGTAGTCGGCTTTGAATTTCTTCAAAAGCATTGGTAATTCCATGGTGCCAAACCACGCATCTACGTTTGGAATTTCATCTTCCAGATCATCGCGATAGCGCTGACTCAAGCATCCGGTCACATACACTTTTTCGATCAATCCGTTTTCTTTGGCCTCTGTATATTTCAAGATTGTGTCAATGGATTCTTGCTTTGCATTATCAATAAATCCACATGTATTGATGATCACGATATTATTCTCATTGCCATCTGCTTCATGGGCTACAGATATTCCGTTACCCTTTAGTTGGGTCATGATCACCTCAGAGTCAACGAGATTTTTAGAACACCCAAGGGTGACGAGATTTACTTTTGGTTTGCTTGCGCCTTTTGTTTTCAAAATAGTTTCTATTAAGCCGCAAAATTAGCAAAAAAATCGGGCACCTAAGGAAGTATTGGTTTTAAGCCATAGCTAAATGAGATTAAATGCAGCGTAAATCATAATAATAGATAAATTTGCGTTTCATTTTGAAAAGAAGTTTATGCCTAAAGCAAAATGTAGGACGTATCAGGTGGCGAGTTGGTTGATGTTAATTCTATCTGGCAGCTTGTTTTTTTCCTGTCAGGATGAAGACTGTGTTTCTATATCCAACAATGATTTTTTGATAGGTTTTGTAAATGCAGACACATTGGAATCGGGCAAAATTGAATACACTAGTGTTGATACACTTTTTTATAAAGTAACAGCAGAGGGCAACGATTCTGTTTTTTATGATTGGCGGACAAGGTCGCTGACATTTGCACTTCCATTAAACCCTTCCAGCGATGTGACAACTTTTCATTTGGAGATGCTGGATTCTATAAGATATGACACCTTATCACTTGATCCACTCACGATAGACACAACAATGTATGTCAATCCCATGCTACAGACAATTTCGATAAGCTATGATCAGCGACAGAGAATTATTTCTGAAGACTGCGGAGTCGAGATTTCATACATCAATTTGAATGTAGATGAGGTTTCTTTTTCTTCCACAGAAATAATCGAAGATAAACTTTCCAGATTTAATGAGGTCAACCTTGAAATATATTTTTAGCGTACTTCTTCTAACATACGGTGCGGCTGCATTTGGGCAGGTGGGTAAATACGCGCCTACGTCCATTAGAATTGGGGCAGATCCAGGAACCTTGGGATACATGGTGTTTTCCGAAAAGAGAAATTTTTTTGAGGTAGAGGCAGAGATGGATATTGATCGCTTTTTTGTGGTGGCGGATTATGGTGTATCAAGTTTTGACTTGAATGAAGATTCTTATACATATGAAAATGATGGCTCCTATTTGCGGCTTGGTGCCGACATCAATTTCATGGATAAAGACCCTGATCAGAATGTGGCATTTTTTGGACTCAGGTACGCTATGTCATCATTTAAAGACCAACTTGATTATAACACAAGCGCAATTATTCAGTCAGAAATAGGTTGGCCTTCTGGGCTGGAGTCTGTAGAAAATGATAAAGTAAGTGCTAATTGGTATGAAATGGTTGCCGGGATAAAGATCAGGATCGTGAAACAGTTGTATTTTGGATTTACGGCGCGCTTCAAATTAAAGCTGGATGTAGAGAGAACGGATAGTTTGCGTCCTTACTATGTGCCGGGTTTTGGGAAGCACATCAATAATTCAGCTTTTGGATTTAACTATTATGTGTCGTACAAGCTTCCCTTTAGGAAAAAGCAAGTTTATATTGAGAATGACAAAGTAATTGAAAAGAAGGGCAATAAGTAGTATTACTTACTTTTGCTGAAAAAGGAATCAATAAATTCCATTCTATTGAATATCTGTAGGTCATCTACTTTTTCACCTACACCAATATATTTTACAGGGATTTTAAATTCATTGCTGATGCCGATTACTACACCTCCTTTGGCGGTGCCGTCTAGTTTGGTGATGGCCAAAGAAGTTACCTCGGTGGCTTTAGTAAATTCCTTCGCCTGAATCATGGCATTTTGACCAGTACTTCCGTCAAGTACAAGCATAACCTCATGAGGGGCATCTTCCCTAAACTTCTGAATTACCCGTTTTATTTTAGATAATTCATTCATCAGATTTACTTTGGTGTGCAGCCTGCCTGCTGTATCAATAATTACGATATCTGCACCACTCTCCACACCTTCTTTCACCGCATCATAAGCCACAGAAGCTGGATCTGTATTCATTCCATGGGAAACGACCGGAACGCCAACACGCTCACCCCAAAGTATAAGCTGGTCTACAGCTGCTGCTCTAAACGTATCTGCAGCTCCTAATACTACTTTTTTTCCTCGTGCCTTAAATTGACTTGCCAGTTTCCCGATGGTAGTCGTTTTGCCCACACCATTTACTCCGACCACTAGCAAAATATAAGGAACTTTGTCTGACGGGATGCTGAAATCCTCTTGGTCAAGGGCATTATTTTCACCCAAAAGTGCAGCAATCTCTTCCTTGAGGATGCGATCTAGCTCTTGAGTGTTCAAGTACTTATCTCTCGCAACCCTAGCCTCAATGCGCTCAATAATTTTTATAGTGGTATCTACACCCACATCTGAGGTGATGAGAACCTCCTCTAATTCATCGAGGACTTCATCATCAACGGTGGATTTACCAACTACGGCTTTGCCAAGCTTAGAAAAAAAGTTGGTTTTACTTTTTTCTAGTCCCTTGTCGAGATTTTCCTTGTTGTTTTTGGAGAAAAACTTGAACATAACGTTGGTCGGGTAAAGGCAGAATGAAAATAGAGAAAAAAAAATCCCTGAACAGGGATTTTAAATTTCAAAAACTGAAAAGTTTACTTTTTAGCTAATAGATCCTGTACGTGATCTGAACTAACAATTTCTTCCTTAAAGGTGTAAGCACCAGTTTTGTCCGATTTTACGGTTCTGATGACCTTGACGTAATTTTTTCCGCCTTTGGTTTTAAGCGTTGCAACAACCTTCTTAGCCATAACTATTTAATTTCTTTGTGTACTGTATATTTCTTCAAAATAGGATTGTACTTTTTTATTTCCAATCTCTCTGTGGTGTTCTTCCTGTTTTTTGTAGTGATGTAACGGGAAGTTCCTGGCGTGCCTGAGTTTTTATGCTCTGTGCACTCCAAAATTACCTGAACCCTGTTTCCCTTTTTTGCCATTTTCTAAAGAATTTATTATCTCAGATGTTAAACTAAGATGTTACCTTGTTTTCTTGCTTTTTTTAATACAGCGGTAATCCCATTTTTGTTGATAGTTCTGATCGCTGATGCAGACACCTTCAATGTAATCCAACTGTCTTCCTCTGGGATGTAAAATCTTTTCTTATGCAAATTCGGATAAAACTTTCTTTTAGTCTTATTATTTGCATGAGAAACATTGTTTCCCACCATTGGTCTCTTACCGGTTATTTGACAAACTCTAGCCATTTTTTATGTATAATTTATGTCGATTCACAAATTGGTCTGCAAAGGTGCGATAAAAATGGATAAAATCAAAACTAGCTTTATTTATTTTGTCTCTAAAAACCAATTTTAAGGAGATTCTACCTAATTGGAAATAAGCTCAAACTAGCTTACAAATTAAGGGATAAAAACACACCCCGTTTTGTTCATTCTCTATTTTAAAATACCTTTGATGTAATTAATGCATATTTGACTAAATGATTCAAACTTCATCGCAAGCTATCGCTCTTGAAAATAAGTATGGAGCGCTCAATTACCACCCGTTGCCGGTGGTGTTGGGTAGGGGCGAGGGTGTTTTTTTATATGATGAATCCGGCAAACAGTATTTCGATTTTCTTTCTGCTTATAGTGCCGTCAATCAGGGGCATTGCCATCCAAAGATTATATCTGCGTTAACTGATCAGGCGGCAAAATTGACGCTGACTTCCAGAGCATTTCACAATGATGTTTTAGGGCAATACGAAAAATACATCACTGAGTACTTTGGCTACGACCGCATACTCCCAATGAATACTGGCGTGGAAGGTGGGGAAACTGCCGTGAAGCTGTGTCGTAAGTGGGCTTATGAAGTGAAAAAAGCACCAAAAAACCATGCAAAGATTCTTTTTGCAGAAGGAAATTTTTGGGGCAGGACATTGGCGGCCATTTCGTCTTCGACTGATCCATCGAGTAAAAATGGTTTTGGTCCATATATGCCGGGGTTTGAATTAATTCCGTATAATGATCTGGAAGCTTTGGAAAAAGCACTTGAAGATCCTGATGTTGCCGGATTTATGGTAGAGCCAATTCAGGGAGAAGCAGGTGTTGTGGTGCCGGATGATGGATATATGAAAAGGGCTTTCGAATTGTGTCGTGCCAAAAATGTGCTGTTGATTGCGGACGAGGTACAAACTGGAATAGGGCGAACAGGCAAACTTTTGGCGTGTGGTTATGATGGAATTCAGCCTGATATTTTAATTTTGGGAAAGGCTTTGTCAGGAGGAGTGCTGCCTGTTTCAGCAGTGCTGGCAAGAGATGAAATTATGTTGACCATTAAGCCGGGCGAACACGGATCTACTTATGGCGGAAACCCTTTGGCCTGTGCCGTGGCTATGTCTGCGCTTGAAGTGGTAGAAGAGGAAAACTTGGTAGAAAATGCTTATAAATTAGGAATGATATTCCGAGAGAGAATGCAGGAGCTGGTTCAGAAATCTGACTTGGTAAATTCCATCAGAGGGAAGGGGCTGTTAAATGCCTTGTTGATTAATGATACTGAAGATAGCGAAACGGCATGGAAAATATGCCTAAAACTCATGGGGAATGGACTCTTGGCAAAACCAACCCATGGAAATATAATACGCTTTGCACCTCCATTGGTTATTGACGAGCATCAACTATTGGAATGCTGTGACATTATCGAAAAAACAATTTTAGAATATTAAGAAAAATGAAAGTACTACTGAGTTTAGGGTTTTCAATCCTCTTGTTGACTTCTTTTCAGCAAATGAAATATGTGAAGACAAAGGTAAACGACAATATTTCTCTTTCGCTGCCGAAAGATTTCATACCTATGACTGAGGCGGAATTGACCAGTAAATTTGCAAGTGTAAAACCACCGGTTGCTGCGTATACGGATTATACTAGGACGGTAGATTTTGGAGTTAATATTGCTTTTTCTCGTTGGAATGCGGAGGATTTGGAAATAATGAAAGGCTTCTATAAATCCAATATCATGGGACTGTATGACGAAGTGCAATTTATCCATGAGGGGATCGAAACCATCAACGAGAGGGATTTTGCGGTGTTTGAATTTACCTCGAAAGTTTTGGATGAAGAAGGAACCTCTATAAATCAACGGGCCATCAGCAAGTATGTCCGGATACAATATACTATTGTGAGAAGCAAAACGGTGCTGTTCAATTTTACTTGTCCGGCGCGCGAAATGGAGCGGTGGGCCCCGGTAGCCAAAGAAATCATGAGCTCAGTAAAGATCGATAAAGATTTATAATGTCCCTATCCATTTATTCCCCTGAGCGGTATATGAAAGAAGCTTTTCTTCAGGCAAAGATTGCTTATGAAAAGGGAGAAGTCCCGGTCGGGGCTGTGGTCGTGGCAAATAATCGGATTATTGCTAGGGCACACAATCAAGTTGAAATGCTGCATGACCCAACAGCACATGCTGAAATATTGGCTGTGACAGCGGCAGCAGAATATCTCGGCAGCAAATATTTGGAGGATTGCATAATCTATGTGACATTGGAACCTTGCGTAATGTGCGCCGGAGCTTTGCATTGGGCGCAGATTGGTTCAGTATATTACGGGGCATCAGACCCTAAGAAGGGATATTCGTTGATCGGAGGGAAGATAATGCATCCAAAAACCATGGTTCAAACAGGGATTATGGCTGGAGAATGTAAGAAGTTGCTGGAAGATTTTTTTAAAAATTTAAGAGAAGAATAAATTTGTGAGAATAATAGAATTATTTGAACCATTTTTATTATAACTTGTTCATTTATATATAACCAAATAAAACAAAGTAACTATGGCTTTTGAACTACCTGCATTACCATATGCAACCAACGCGTTAGAACCAAATATCGATAGCAAAACGATGGAAATTCATCATGGCAAGCATCATAACGCCTATGTGACCAATCTCAATAATGCTATTGCTGGTACAGATGCTGAAGGCAAAACATTGGATGAATTGATGTCAAATATCAGCAGCGCCTCACCGGCAGTTAGAAACAATGGCGGAGGTCACTACAACCACTCGCTGTTTTGGACTGTAATGTCGCCAAATGGAGGAGGAAGTCCTTCAGGAGATTTGGCAAGTGCTATCGATAGCGCATTAGGATCATTTGATGCTTTTAAAGAAGCTTTTGCAAAAGCAGCTGCAACAAGATTTGGATCTGGCTGGGCATGGCTTTGCGTAGGTTCTGATGGCAAATTGTTTGTTACTTCAACGCCAAATCAGGATAATCCTGCTATGGATATCGCGGAGCAACCTGGTACACCAATTTTAGGTTTGGATGTGTGGGAGCACGCCTACTATCTCAACTATCAAAACAGAAGACCTGATTATATTGCGTCATTTTGGAATGTGGTAAATTGGGATGAAGTGGCTAAGAGATTTGCTGCTGCGAAATAAATTATTTTAAAACTTCATTGTTAAGAGCCTCCTACATTTGGAGGCTTTTTTTATGCGTAAAAGCTGTGAAAATCCATGAAATGGTCTCTATTAATTCACGATTTTGTTTTTTATAAATATTCGAATATATGATTGAAATCATGTTTTTATACTTTGAAACCCGTAATTTTATAAGAATTTTATTATAGAATCCGTAATCTGCATGGGAATTAGAAGCTTTTTTTCACTTTGTGGCATATTTGTCTTCATGGCATTGGTATGGAATTGCTCCAATCCTGAAAAAAAACAATCACGAACAAAAGAGAGTGAACTGAAAAAAGAAAAGACTGCTAGGCAGGCCGAAATTAAAGCTTTGAGCAGGGTGTCTGCATTGCCCAAGAATGTAAAATCTCCAAAGGACAACCCAACTACTCCTGAAAAGGTGGAGCTGGGGAGGTTGCTTTTTTACGATCCGATCATGTCAGGAGATAAGGACGTTGCCTGCGCTACTTGCCATCACCCAAGTACAGGATATGCAGAATTTTTGGATGTTTCTATTGGTGTGAATGGTACGGGCTTGGGTAGCAAGCGTGCCTTTAAGCAGCCAAATGATATTCCATTAGTCAAGAGAAATGCTCCGTCAATCATCAACACGGCCTATAATGGCATTGATCTCCACAGTAAATATGAGCCGGAAAGCGCTCCTATGTTTTGGGATAGTAGGGTGGCAAGCTTAGAGAGCCAGTCTCTGGAGCCTATCAAGGCATTTGAAGAAATGCGTGGACATAATTATACCAAAGAAGAAATACTGGATGTTGTTATTGAGCGGTTGAAAAAAATACCCGAATACCGCGAGCGGTTTCAAGTGGCATTTGATGGCAACGATCCAATAAATATTAAAAATCTTGGAAGGGCCGTCGCGGCTTTTGAGCGCAGTATTGTTACAAACAATTCTCGGTTTGACCAATATATGCGTGGAGATAAAAAGGCTATATCCATTTCCGAAAAGGAAGGTTTTGAACTATTTAAGTCAGTTGGTTGCGCTACCTGCCACAACGGCCCGATGTTTTCGGACTATAAGCTCCATGTGCTCGGTACACCGGAAAATGAAAAGCTCACTGAGCCCGATAGCGGCCCCAGCGGAACCTTTACGTTTCGCACACCAACATTGCGAAATCTTCGGTTTACAGCGCCATATATGCACAATGGCAGTTTGAGTAGTTTACAGAAGGTTATGGAATTTTATGAAGATATATCTTTTGGGAAAACCCGAAATCCTGATGTGACGAAAGAAAAATTTGATCCTTTGGTCATGGAACTCAATCTCAGTGTAAAGGAAATGGGGCCTATTATATCGTTTTTGAATACCCTGAATGACGATAGTTTTTTCAAAGAGATTCCAGAGTCTGTACCCAGCGGATTGCCCGTTGGTGGGAATATCCAGTGATGCCACAGCCCAACCGTTATTTTTTATTGAAAAAGCATCAAAAACCCATGAACTAATTTTTAAGATTCAATAATTATTTATGGTTATCTTTTTCCGTTAGGCAACCCTTTTCAGGTATTGACTGTACTGGGTAAAAGGGAGAAGCCGTTCGGGCTATTCTTTCATTTCTACAACCTAACTATCTAAAACCATGAAATTTCCATTTAACCAACCCATTCTAAAAGTATCGCTGCTGTTTTGTGGCTTGTTTTTTCTTTTACTGTCGTCTTGTGAAAATAAGGACGAAGATCCTCAGCCCGCAGACCCAATGGAAACAGGAGCAAAAACCGACTTTACAATGTATTCCATTGCTACGGGTTTGTCTATCGGAAATGTATCATTTCGGGAATTGGATGACAACTCAACCAAAGTGGTGATCACCTTGTCTGGGTTGGATCCCTCTGCTAGTCATCCGGCCCATATCCATAGTAACTCTGCGGCAGAAGGAGGTGGCATTGTGATCTCATTGGAAAATGTAAATGGAAGTACCGGAAAGAGTGAAACAATTGTGGAAAATAAGGATGATAACACACCCATTTCATATGATGAGATCATCCAATTCGATGGATATGTCAACGTTCATCTGAGCGCATCAGACTTGGGTACACTTGTTGCCCAGGGAGATATAGGCCCTAACGAATTGACCGCCAATACTGAAGATTATGACCTAATGGCAGTTTCCGGTTCGGGAATTGAAGGGAAGGTAACATTTACTGAACGGGCGAGTGGAGATATTTTGGTAGTTCTCTCATTGGAAAATACCCAGGTTGGGGCGGAACACCCTGCGCATATTCATGCAGGTTCTGTTGTAAGTGGAGGTGGTATCGCCATATCATTGAACCCTGTCAATGGTGACAATGGAATAAGCAAAACCGATATATCTAAATTTGATGATGACACGCCAATTTCGTACAGCCAATTAAAGGAGTATGAGGGGTATGTAAATATTCACTTAAGTGCATCAGAACTCGGAACTATTATTTCTACCGGAGATATAGGAGGAAATATGTTTACTGGAGAAATGATGGAATATCCATTGGAGTCTGCCGCAATAGAAGGAATAAGCGGTTCAGTCACTTTTCACGAAAGAGAAAGTGGAAAAACCTTGGTGGAGATCATGCTTCAAAATACACTTGATGGAGGTTCCCATCCGTCACACATTCATGTGAATAGTGTTGCTGAAGGTGGAGGAGTCGTTGTTCCTTTAAACAATGTCGATGGTGATACCGGGATTGGTCAAACTGACGTTTTTCAGGATAAAGATCAAAATCCGCTAAGCTATTCCGATTTGATTGAGTATGATGGACATGTAATGGTACACCTTAGTTCCAATGAGATTTCTACCATCATTGCTCGTGGAGACATTGGAGGGAATATGTTGACAGGGAATCAAATGATCTATGATCTTTCAGAGCTCAATGCCTCAGGGATAAATGGTTCAATAACTATCGCAGAACGAAAAAGTGGGTTTTCACTTGCTACGATCAGGCTGGATGGAACTGCTGACGATGGAGATTATCCTGCCCATATCCATGAAAATGATATTACGACCGGAGGTGGTATTGTGATTGATTTGGAAAATGTGGATGGGGACACAGGAATGAGCCAAACGCATATAGAAAAAAATAATGCCGACGCAAGTATCACCTATGCCAACTTGATAGACTTCAATGGTCATGTAAAAGTACATCTGAGTCCGGATAATCTGGGAGCCGTAGTCGCCGGTGGAGATATTGGCAGCAATGCTACAGGTGGCGCTAGGGTGAGCTATGCCAATGACATACGCCCTATCCTTGATGCTAATTGTCAGATTGCCCCTTGCCATGGAACAAACTCCGGTTTACCTTCTTGGGCTACCTATGAAAATGTAAGTGCCAATGCGGACAACATAAAAAGCAAAACTAGTGCTAAAATCATGCCTCCTTCCAGTTCGGGAAAGAGTCTTACCGATGTTCAAATTCAATTAATCGCCAATTGGGTGGACGATGGTGCAGAAAATAATTAAAACAAAAAGCGCTCAAAATCCATTGTGAATGTCATGGATTTTGAGAGCTTTTTATTACCGTACAATGTCTGATAAGGTTTGAGGTAATTTCAATAGTATTTGGCATGAGAACCCCGACTACTTATATTGCGTATCCGTTTTTTCGACTTATACCTTATTCATATGATTGTATCACGGCTTGTTACCATTCGGTTTGTATTATTTGCCACCTTTTCAATTTTAGTATCGTCGGTGTTTGGGCAGGAAAGTACCACTCGCGAAGACTGGAAAAAACTTTTCAATGGTAATGACATCAACGATTGGATCGTGAAGATTCATCACCATTATGTCGGGGTGAATTATGGAAACACCTTTAGGGTAGAGGATGATATGATTCGTGTGAGTTATGACCAATATGAGGGGGATTTCAACGATCAATTTGGGCATTTGTACTACGAACAACCATACAGTTTTTATAAAGTGAGGATGGAATACAGGTTTGTTGGTAAGTTGCACTCTGGTGCGCCTAGTTACACCATTATGAATAGTGGGGTGATGTTTCATTCGCAAGATCCACGGACTATGCCCAAGGAGCAAAACTGGCCAATCTCCGTGGAGATGCAATTCCTAGGTGGTTTAGGAGATGGTAAACCAAGGCCAACAGGAAATATGTGCTCTCCCGGAACGGAGATCGTTTACAATGGCAAGATATATCCGAGTCATTGTCTCAACTCCACTTCTGATACCTACGAGGGTGATCAGTGGGTAAGTGCCGAGTTGATTGTTCTCGGAGATGCATTAGTGACCCAAATAATCAATGGAGACACTGTGCTGCAATACCTCCTGCCTCAGGTTGGAGGGGGAGTGGTAGAGGGTTATGATCCAACTTTCAAGCCAGACGGTAAATTATTAATAGAAGGATTCATAGCCCTCCAGAGCGAAGGACAACCCATAGATTTTAGAAATATTGAATTGCTAAACCTAGAAGGATGCATGGATCCTAAAGCAAAAAACTACAAGAAATACTATGTGAAATCCATGCCTGAAGATTGCAAATTCTGACATAAAAATGACCCGCGGCTTAGTTCATGGCGAGCAATTTCCATTTTTCAATTTTCAATTTGTTCTCCTCTAGTTCGAAGGAGAAATCATGCTCCTTGCAAATTTTAAGAGCTATTTCTGCCTGTTTGATCGCCTCTGCATATTTTTTTTCTGAGGCCAAAATCTGAGATTTCAACATCCAAGGAGTAGGGTTTGGTGCATCAAGCGAGATGGCAACATTTATGTATTTCATGGCTTTTTCAGTGTTTTCCAATTCATAAAAGTAATATTGGGCAGCGGAAGAATATGTTTGCCAATTTTCCATGACCACGTTAGTTATGCTATCGATTTCTTTTAAAGTATTAGCATCCGTGTCTGTAGCTACTTTAATGTCAATGCGTGCATTTTCCCAAGCTAGACTGAGTATGCAGTTTTTGGTGGTAACTTTTGAAAATGAGATGGTAAACATCTCGGTAAAATTAGAAGGGAGGGCGCTCACCTCTATTCTAGCCACATCCTTGCTTTCGTCATAATTATAAGCCCCCCACTGATTCCATTCGCTGTTTAGTATTACCGTCCAAGTGTTCCTTCCGGGAATAGTAAATAATCCATACTTTCCGGCAGGGATGGTATCACCCTCTATGAAGACGGTGTGGCTAAATGCAATGGCCGTAGCTTCATTTGCCCCAGATCTCCAAACATTTCCATAAGGCACCAATTCTCCAAAAATATGCCTGCTATGCGCACCTGGCCTACAATAGTCTATTTCGACTTTGGTAACACCAATGTATTGGATTACAGTTGCCTTTGGGCTTGGTCTGGGGATTTCCAATGATTGAGCATGAGCGAGTAGTGGAGTAAAAAATAAAAAAAGCAGATATCTAATTTTGATAAGTTGTAATGTCATTTGGCTGTGATATTTAAGTGTAACAAAATTAATCATTTTCGGTCATAAACTTTTTTGGTAGTTGCCAAAAGTTGGCATTCATTTTCTCACTTATTTAAACCATAAAGTGGAAAATTTATTACTGAGAAAGTCGATGATCTAGTAATAGTATTCAAATATTAAGCCAATATTATTTATAAGGTTAGAAATATTTTTTTGTTTCCCGAAGTAGGAATGACACCAGATTGATATTACATTGAAGACTTAAAACAGACAATTTTTACTATAACAATATGAATGCCTGCATCCATGGGATTTGAGAATGAAAAATTGCGTCAACTAATTAAATTGATGGAAAAAAACGATGGAAGGGCTTTTGAAGAGTTCTTTAATCTTCTCTATCCAAGGTTTTACCGCTATGCTTTTTTATATGTCAAGTCGGATATTTTATGTGAAGAGTTGGTTTCTGATGTGTTTTTAAAGTTGTGGAATATTCGCTACAAACTCAATGATATACAGCAACTGGAATTTTACCTTTTCCGAGCTGTAAAAAATCAGGCATTGACATATTTGAAACGAAAAACGAATGAACCAGTTGAAATCACAGAGTATATACAGTCCCATTTAATTGATTACCGCGAACCAGAAAACTTGCTCATCGCGGCAGAGCTAGCAGACAAAGTAGAAGAAGGAATAGCTTCATTGCCTGATAAATGCCAAATCATTTTTAGGATGGTGCGACAAGATGGACTGAGCTACAAGCAAGTTGCAGTACTATTGGATATATCCCCTAAGACTATCGAGAATCAAATGAATACTGCATTAAAGAAACTGAGGATTGTAATTGAAAAATACTATAGCGAAACAAAGTCCGGAGATTTTACCAAGTCAGTACTTTTCAATTTTATTTATTAAAGTCAATATCCATATAGGGGTAAGTGTGTAAATCTTAGTTATCTCTGTTGTATGTTAGAAGACCAATACCCATTTCATCTACTATTGCATAAAAAGCTTACAGGAGAGATAAATCAATCTGAAGAATTAGAGTTTCAGAAGTTGATGCATGCCACTCAGGAGAATGAATTGTTGTTCCATAGAATGGAGGACGTGTACCAGAAAGGCATTTTCAATCCAAGAGTTAAAGGGCAGCAGTCCGTATTTGACAGACTATCCAAACAATTGGATTTTGAAGAAGGTATGCCTTATAATACTTTCAATAGAAAGTTAAGGAAGTGGCAAAAGTGGTATCGTATTGCCGCAGTTTTTGTGGTTTTGGTGTCTTTAGTTAGTATGCATTATTTGAATACTTCCGGTAGCCAACATGAAGTAGTCAAATCTGAGATGATTCAAAAAATAAACCCTGCTGGCCAGAAGGCAAGAATTAACTTGCCAGACGGTTCAGTATGTTGGTTAAATTCGGAGAGTGAGATTCAATTCCTTTCTAATTTTTCAGACAGCTCAAGAAATATTTATCTAAAAGGAGAGGCTTATTTTGAGGTGGCTAAGGATAAAAGCAGACCTTTCAGAGTGCATGCACCTACTATGACCGTTACAGCATTGGGCACTGTTTTCAACGTAAATTCATTTCAAGATGAGTCAATGGAAATAGTAACCTTGCTTGAAGGTGAAATTTCGGTGCGTTGCGAAGATGCTTTCTATGGTGAAGTGCTTCCTGGTGTTGCCGTCGGATATAATAAACTTTTGAGTGCTTCGGAGAAGTTTGAGGTTAATCCAAATGAGGCAATAGGTTGGAAAAGTGGTGTGCTCAATTTCGATGATGAAACCTATGAAACCATTTTCTCAAAGTTGGAGCGCTGGTACGGTGTTAAAATTAATATCTCTGGACATTCACCGAAGGAGTTGAAATATAAAGCAAGTTTTCAGAACGAATTGCTGTCGAATGTTTTAGAGAGCATGCGCTATGGTGAAAAATTTGACTTTAAAATTAATGGAAAAAATGTTGAAATAAAGTTTAACTAAAACCAAATAATATGATAGAAGGGAACTTATAAAACAAAAAACCGGTAGTACCCAACCACCGGTTTAAGACCTTCTGGAATTGCAGTTCCAGAAAATCAATCATTTGTTTAATAAAAACATGTAAAATTATGAAAAACAAATTACTACGACAATTAATAATGATGTCGAAGCTCACAGTGTATGGAATATTTCTTCAATGTCTGTTTGTTGGCATTTTGCTAGCATCAGATTCCAAAGCGCAAGAAATTAAAACCGTTCGAGAAGTCTATATTAACCTCAAAAGCTCTGAAATTCCAATTAAAAGGATTTTCAATATGATCGAAGGATCTACGGATTTTCAATTCTCTTACTATCCGGGTGATTTTGATGCAAATCAAAGGATAAACATAAGCAGTAAAAAGCAACTGGTAAGCGATGTATTGCTTCAAATAAGCAAAGAAACAGACCTTTCCTTTAGACAGATTAATAATAGCATTAATGTGCGGAAGAAGAAATCAGGTGACAAGACTGAATCCATTGAAGTGATTGTTCAGGGCATTACCATTACAGGTAAGGTAAATTCTTCTGAAGACCAATCCGGGCTTCCCGGGGTAAATGTAATTTTAAAAGGAACATCTGTAGGAACAGTTACTGATATCGAAGGAAATTATTCACTCGAGGTTCCAGATGCAAATGCCGCATTGGTTTTTAGTTCCGTTGGTTTCTTGACGCAGGAAATTGCAGTTGGTAACCAAACCGTGATCAATTTAAGTATGAAGAATGACTTAAAAGCACTGGATGAGATCGTGGTTGTAGGTTATGGAACACAAAAGAAAAGTGATCTTACCTCATCAATCTCACAAGTTGCTGGGGCAGATATTGAAAGATCTCCGGTCTCCAACGTAGCGATGGCCCTACAGGGGCGCGCCACAGGAGTAGAACTACTTAATGACGGGACTCCTGGCAAAGCTCCAAATATTAGGATTAGAGGAATTGGAACATTAAATAATTCTGAACCCTTGATTGTGTTGGATGGTGTAATGGTGGATGCGGATGTTTTATCTAAGATATCACCATATGAAATTCAGTCAGTAGAGGTTTTGAAAGATGCTGCTTCAGGAGCCATTTATGGTACTAGAGCTGCCAATGGTGTGGTACTTGTAACTACGAAAAACGGGAAATTTAATCAAAAAATTACTACTCGTGCAAACGTAGCATTTGGAGTGAATCAGTTAATTAAAAAATATCCTGTAGCAAATGGTGAAGAAATATTCATGCTTAAAAGGGAGAGGTATACTATGGACGGTATTGCAATACCATATCCATGGAATGATGACTACTTTAATAAAACAAGAACAGATTGGCAGGATGAAATGTTCCAAACCGCCCTATTTCAGGATTATAATATTCAGATTAGTGGAGGGTCGGAAAAAAGTACAATTAATGCAAGTGTTAATTACCGTGATGAAGAGGGAACGGCTTTAAATACTTGGTACAAGAGACTTGGTTTGAGCCTCAAATCCACGCAGAAATTGTCAGATCGATTTTCAACTGAGGAGAATATACGTTTAAGCTGGTCCAAAGATAGATTGTACGAAGATGGTGTCGGTACATCGCGAACTTTATATTCGGCCTATAAATATCCGCCCTCGCTACCTGTAAAATGGGATGAGAGTAACGTTAGACCTGGCCAGATTGTTGGTGGATGGGGTTCCGGTAAAGAATCTGATGAATTTGGAGATATGTGGAATCCGGTCTATAAGGCATTGGAAGAGTGGAACTATAGCACAGACCTAAATGCTCTTATAAATCTCAGAGGTGAATATAAGATTACAGATAACCTATCCATTGTTGGCACGGGGTCATACACGCATACCGTGGGCACATATGAACGGTTTCAGGGAGTCACTCCATTACAAAGTCGTAGTGAAAACTCACCAAATCTCGAAGAGGGTAATAGTACTACTTCCTTTATGCTTGGAGAATTATATGCTAGCTATAACAAAAGCTTTGGAGGACACAATGTGGCATTAACAGGGGGCATGTCTGCACAACTTAACTCTGGAGAATTTATGAATATGCGGGGAGATGGGTTTGCTTCTATCCAGGAAAGCCAACTAGTAATGAATAATGCAGATGTGATCACAGGGGGTGGTGGCGAATATCCAACCACATCTCTTCTTTCATATTATGTTAGGGGCACATACAACTTTGAAAACAGATATTACTTTTCAGGAATTTTTCGTGCTGATGGATCTTCGAGATTTGCTGAGGGGAATCAGTGGGGGTATTTCCCAGCAGTATCGGCAGGTTGGAGGATATCAAGTGAAGATTTTATGAGTGGGTCTTCCTTCATATCTAATATGAAACTTAACGTTGGTTATGGGCAATTGGGCAACCAAAATGTTGGGCCTTTCCAATATCTGAACATTTATAAAAAGGATGCAAAATATATAATTGATGGCAATAATGTTACAGGGACAAGGTTATCCTCTTTTGCCAACCCTGATATAACCTGGGAAACAACTACAACGCTAAACATCTTGCTGGAAACAGCATTTATGGATGATAGGATTATTCTTGATGTGGCATATTTCGATAAGAAGACAACAGATATGCTTTTGGCTCCAGTGAAACATTACACAGCAGGAACCGTGGCATTACCTTTTGCCAATACAGGTGAAATGAGTAATACGGGGGTTGAGATAGAACTTTCGTACAATAATCAGTTTGGTGATTTTGGATTCAATGCTGGTGTAAATGCTACATTTCAGCAAAACGAATTGTTAAAACTAAGTGAGGGAATTCCCTATCTCGAAGCTGATGGTGATTTTGGGGTTTCACGTACTTATGTGGGTGAACCAATTGCCTCGTTTTATGGATGGGAAACAGACGGAATTTACCAAAATCAGAGCCAGATTGATAATGATCCCAACATAAGTGATGATCCACGTAGAGCAACTATTACCCCAGGAGATGTCGTTTTTGTGGATGTCAATGGAGATCAACTGGTAGATGAAAAGGACAGAGTACACATTGGAGATGGTAATCCTACCGCATTATTAGGGTTCTTTCTGGATTTGTCATTTAAAGGATTTAGCCTATCTACTGTATTTAGTGGGACTGCTGGGCAGGAACTTTATGATCAAATGATGATGCGAGGGATAAATGCCCCGGAAACAGATGGGTCTGATAGGATAATGTTGGAAAGGTGGACGGGAGAGGGGAGTACTAATATTTGGCCTAGAATGTCAACAACTGAGTTTAATCAAAATTATCGTTACTCTGAGTTGGGTTTGAAGAGTGGGAATTATGTGCGCATGAAAGATGTCACTCTCGGTTATAGCCTACCGGAAAGTCTGTTGGACAAGCTCAATATTGGCAAAACCCGAGTTTTTGTATCTGGGCGCAATTTATTGACTTTTACTAGTTATGATGGAACGGATGTTGAAGAAACTAGTCGTGGAAATAATCTTACAAGAGGTGTGATTTTCAATAATTACCCTACTTCTAGGACGATTACCTTTGGATTGGATGTGTCATTCTAAAAAAAATACAGTTATGAAAAAAATAATAATTATTCTAATAGTGCTAAGCGCAATATGGTCTTGTACAAGTATTCTTGATCAGGAACCTGTTGGAGATCGGACAGATGCTTCTTATTGGGAGTCAGAGGCAGATATGGTGGATGCAATTGCAGGCGCATATAGCCTACTTGCCTCACGTAACCTTGGGATGCACGATCTGTTTTTCGACAATCAGAGCGATGATCATTGGAGAGCAGGTGATCATTCAGAAGATGAAGATATAGAAACCGGTAACAGCAATGCTGATAATTATAAGATCCTGCGGACTTATTACGACAAGTATGAGATGATAAGTAGGGCAAATGGTATCATAATTAATGGCCCCAAGGTAAAGGAATTGGGAATGATCAGTGATGCTAGCTACAATGGTATTATGGGAGAAGCCTATTTCTTACGAGCTTGGGCTTATTATCGTTTGTTGGTAATTCATGGGCAAGTTCCGATTATTTTGGAAGAGAACGTTTTAGAAAACGATTATAATGTTCCAAAATGCGATTCCCCTGATGATTTGAGAGATTTGATAATCAGTGACTTGGAACAGGCGATCACTCTGTTGCCCATAACCTATAAAACGGGAAGTGCCAACAGGGGTGCTGCATGGGCTTTATTGGTCAAGACAAACTTAGATTATGCTGAAGATTATGCTGATGCAGTGCATTTGAATAAAGCTATTGAATATGGAGAGCAAGTAATTGCCAATTATCCATTGGCCGATGATTACGAATCCATTTTCCGTTTGGGAAATGAAAATCTTCCAGAATTCCTCTTTGGGATGATGAATGATGAGACTTGGATCAACGGCAATTTTATGACTAAGCACAGAGGACCCAGGCCATGGGGAATGTATAGTTTTCAAGAGCCTTTGACAGATTTGGTAAATGAGTTTGAAGATGGTGATATACGAAAAAAACTTACTATCATTTCGGATGGAGAATTTGCTTTGAATGCAGGAGCACCAGGGTTGCAAGAACATACAGCCAACCTATCCCAAACAGGGCATAGCTACTATAAGTATATGTCTTGGCGTGATGATGGTTGGTTTATCAATTGGACGAATGTTCCTTTTCTAAGGGTAGGGGAAACTTATATGAACGTTGCCGAGGCAAAGATCAGGCTCAATGGAGCAGGTGCAGGTGATACGGAAATTAACGCTATTCGGTATCGAGCTGACCTGGCTCCAATTTCAGGAGGAGATATTAATGCATTGATGCACGAATCAAGAACCGAAGAAGCTGGTGAGAATATGCGCTATCAGAATCTATTGCGCTGGCACAAGGCTGGGATCATTAATCTGGAAACGTTCTTTACATCAGAGAAAATGTATACAACAGATGTAGGCCGGAAAGTGTGGAATGCTCCAAAAAACTTTTATCAGCCGTTGCCACAACTTGAAATTGACAATAGCGATGGAGTATTATTACAAAATCCAAACTGGGTAGCTGGAGGTTAGCCCCCCTAATAATTCCATAATCAACATAATCAAATAGAAGGGGGAATATTCTTTCCTCCTTCTTATAAAATAAAAATTATGCTAGATTAACAACAATACTCCTCATCTTAACTCAACTTTATATGGCTTCTACAGTAAGTAGGAAATACTTTATCAAAATTGGTATTCTATCTCTAGGAGGTTCATTTATAGGCGAATTTACAACATCTGCAGCATCCCTTTTAAACAATGATATAGTAGAAGTTGATCGTCAGCTAATGGAAAAGTTGACCCTAAACAATGATATACAGGTTACGAGTATAATTAGTGGGGATCAAATTACACCCGATAATCACAGAAGTTCCTTCCGAGGCTTGGCGGTTGCAGTATCGTGTTTGTCAGCTTCCTTATGCAATACTGATTCTGAGTATTATCATTCAGAAGAATTGATAAAGTGGTTGGAAGAGGCGATGGATATCATGTCAAACGCACAATATCCAGATGGGACTCTTGATTCTGGGGGTAATAGACAATCCCCTCCAGACACTGCCTTTGTATTGGAGCATATCTGTACTGCGGCGGCAGTAATGAAGATGGATGAGTATTTAGAATTTCAGCTTGTGAAAGTTAAGCTGGGAAAATTCATACGTAATGCGGCAGAGGCAATGGTCACTGGAGGTGTGCATACACCCAATCATCGTTGGGTGGTTTGCGCCGCTCTTGCTCGGATTTATTCTCTTTTCCCAGATGAGAAATATATACGAAGAATAGATGAGTGGATGGCAGAAGGGATTTATATCAATGAAGATGGACATTATCCTGAGCGGAGTGGTAACTATGCAGCTGTAGTCAACTGGTCATTAATTACAGTATCGAGGTTTCTGAACCGACCAGAATTGCTGAGTCCCGTTGTAAAGAATCTTACCACAACATATTATTATACTGAGCCCAATGGTGACTTGATTTCAATAGATTCCAGAAGACAAGATCAATGGTACACACAATCTGTAACCAAGTTTTATTTGCAATACAGGTATTTAGCAATTAAAAATAATGACAAGATGTTCTCATACATTGCTAAATATATTGAAAATTTGCCAGACTTTAGGGACCAGATACTTTCTAGGGCACTGTTAGACTTTATGGAAAATACTGACCTTAAAAATGAATTACCAAAGTCGAAAACAATTTCTAAGGATTTTGAAAAGTTTTTTGAAGAAGCCAATCTCGCCAGAATTAGACACGGAAATACTTCAATGACCATATTCGGTGGCAATGATAAGCCAATCATAGTTTCATCAGGGAGGTCTTCAAATCCAAATTTTTTATCGTATAGGAAGGGGCGTGCCATACTAAAGTACATGCGTCTTTCAACATCATTTTTTAGAATGGGTTATTTCAGTAGTGATGGACTTGCAAAAGGGGATCAGAAATATATACTCAAAGAAATCAAAGAGGCGTATTACTATCAGCCTATGCCCGAGGGGTCACGAAAAGCGGATGGGGATTATAAGCTGTCCCAATCAGTTGATGGTCGATTTTGGAATAAGATGGATTTTGATTCCCGTCAAAAGAGTAATGTCCAGAAGCTCATTACAGTTGTTGAAATAACTGAAAATAAAGGAATCCTTGACTTGAACTTCAAAGTTGGAGGCCCACCAAATGTTGCAGTTACCATTGAAATGTGTTTTAACGAAGACGGGTTGCTTACAGGAACTGAAATAGACAGTGATAACAATTATTTCTTAAATGAAGGATTTGGTGAGTATTCGATTGGATCTGAAACCATAAAATTTGGGCCTGGAAAAGTCGAGCATAAACGCGTTAGCAGACTAGAAAGTGAACAATATGCTTATCATCAAGGCAGTTTGAGAACAGATGGATTACATGTGTATTTAACTGGATATACACCATTTAATCATAAAATGACTATTGGCTAAATAATAAAAAAATGAAAAATATAGAAGGATTTTTAATTGTCGCATGTATGCTTATCTTTTTTTCATTCAGCATGGATTCATCCGTAAATGAAAATATAGCTACCCCGATTCAGCTAAAAGTAGCTGCCTATAATGTAGAATATAGCGACAAAGGAACCGCCGAGGAGATAGGGCAATTGTTGAAACCACATAATTTTGATGTTGTTTGTTTTTCAGAAGCGCCAGGAGGGGACTGGACAAAAAAGGTTGGGGAAGTGATGGGTCTGAACCATGTGGTCGTTGGCAAATATTCTACTGCGGGACATAAAGATAAATATAAGACCATCGCCAGCAAGACACCACTCATGGATTATGAGGAGGTTTTAATGGCCGATACCTTGCATACAGTTACGCGAGCCACTACCAAAGTAAAAGGCAAAGAGATTGCCATATATGCCGTTCATTTTCCTTTTGGTTGGAGAGATCAGGCACATATTGATGAAACTACGGGCAAAGTCACTGCATTTGTAAATTACCTAAAAGAAAGACAATCGGATGAAATCTCTATAGTGATGGGGGATTTTAACTTTGTGCTGTCAACTGAAGATTATGAGAGTCCATACTATGAAATGTTTAAGGATATAGGCATGGGTGTCAGTTGGCGTGATCTCAACATAGATGTGAAGCCACTTGGTACCATGGTGAAGTTCGAACCCGGTTCTCGGCCCACCGGGAGGGTTATTGATCATATCATGTATAACACCAAAAAAGTGAAAGCTTTGGATGGGCAAATCATCGAAATGGAAAAGCCACTGTCCGATCACAAGCCAGTTTGGGCCACATTGCAAATTGAATGGAAATGATCGATACTATGCTTCTTTGAACAATATTGTACTTTTTGATCAAAAAAAAACCTATAAAAATCCATGAAAAAATATCCGCTTATCTTTAGTCTCGTTATGGTGATTTCACTACCGACATTTGCACAAATCAGTCCCCAGATCAATGCCATGTCATTCAATATCCGGTACGATAACCCAGAAGATGGTGACCAGAATTGGCATAAGCGCAAAGAAAATGTGATCAGAATGCTTGATTTTTATGATTTGGATATAATTGGGATGCAGGAGGTATTGGTAACTCAACTCAATTACCTTAAAGACAATCTGCCAGATTATAATGTGATTGGTGTTGGTAGGGGAGATGGAAAAGAAAAAGGGGAATTTACACCTGTATTTTACCGGAAGGATCGGTTTAAGGAAGTTAAAAGTGGAACTTTCTGGCTCAGTGAAACGCCTGAAAAAGTGAGCAAAGGATGGGATGCAGCATTGGAGCGAATAGCCACTTGGGCCGTACTAGAGGATAAAACTACTGGGAAGGAATTTCTTTTTATGAATACTCATTTTGACCACAGAGGAAAACAGGCGCGTGTGGAAAGTGCCAAATTGCTCAAATCAAAAATCGCTGAACTGGCAGATGGGAAACAAGTCATACTGACCGGTGATTTTAATTCAGTCCCAGAGTCGGAGGCAATTCAAACTTTGAAAAGTGGCTTGATAGATTCAAGGGAAATAGCATCTATCAACTATGGCCCATCATGGACTTCTACTGGATTTACTGACCGCCCTTTTGAACAGAGAAGGATTATAGACTATATCTTTCTGAAGAATGTGAATGCAGTAAACAGATTTGCGGTTATCACTGAAAAGCTGAATGATTTATTTCTTTCAGATCACTGCCCGGTTTTTGTGCAAATTGAATTATGATAATTAAGTTTATCAATAATTTAATTTAGCTTTAAAATATGAAAGCATTAGTACTGGAAGAGTATAACAAATTAGTATTTAAAGACTTCCCAAAACCTGAGATTGCGCCTAATGAAGTTTTGATTAAAGTGAAAGCCTGCGGTATTTGCGGAAGTGATGTACACGGCATGGATGGGAGTACCGGAAGGCGAAAGCCTCCCATCATCATGGGGCACGAGGCTTCTGGGGAAATAGCTGAAATTGGAAGAGAAGTTACCAATTGGCAGGCAGGAAATCGCGTGACTTTTGACTCTACGATCTATCCGTTGAATGACTGGTTTACCCTGCGTGGGCAATACAATCTGAGCGACAACCGACAGGTGCTTGGTGTGTCGCCAGATGAATACCGAAGACATGGAGCCTTTGCGGAATTTGTAGCCGTGCCGGAACATATATTGTATAAAATCCCTGATAACGTTTCTTATGAAGAGGCGGCCATGGTAGAACCTGTGGCAGTCGCCGCCCATGCACTGAATGTATCATCTTTTTCCTTTGGCGATTCAGTAATGGTTGTTGGTGCCGGGATGATCGGATGCTTTGTGATCCGACTATTGAAACTAGCTGGCGCAGGAAAAATCATTGCGGTGGATACCGACGCCAATAAAGCCAAGTTGGCTGAAGACTTTGGTGCAGACCTATTCATCAATCCGCTAACAGAAGAAATCGAAAAAATCGTCAGTAATGAAACTAATGGACGTGGGGTAGATTTGGCAATGGAAGTTGTAGGGAATACCCAAGCAATTAATACTGCCATCCAAAATACTAGAAAAGGAGGATCGGTAACATTGATAGGGAATCTTTCTGCCAAAGCAGAGGTTCCACTTCAGCAAATCGTTACACGGCAAATCCGACTTCAGGGAAGCTGTGCTATATGCGGGGAATACGAAGAGGTGCTATCTATGATGCAAAGAGGCACAATAGACGTAAAGCCAATGCTTAGCAAGGTGGCACCGCTCAGTGAGGGAGCCGATTGGTTTCGCAGATTATACGAAAAGGAAAAAGGATTGAATAAAGTGATCCTAGTTCCCTGAATTTAGACTTCATGGATTTGGCATACAAAATAGGAATTTTAGGTTGTGGCAAGGTGGCACACTTGCACGCCAAGGCAATCGCCAGTATCAAATCTGCAACCTTGGCCGGGGTGTGGAGCAGAACGGATTCTTCCGCTCAATCCTTTGCCAAGCAAAATGGAGCGGTGGCGTATAATGACATCGCTGCTATGATCGATCAATTATCCATTGACCTCGTGATCGTATGTACGCCACATCCATTTCACAAAGAACCAGTCATAAAAGCGGCTATGTCAGGAGCGCATATCTTGGTCGAAAAACCATTGGCATCGTCGCTGACAGATTGTAACGCTATGATCGGCGCGTGTGAAAAGGCCAATGTAAAGCTTGGCGTAGTAAGCCAGAGAAGATGGTACGCACCCGTGCTTCGGGTCAAAAAGGCAATCGAAGAAGGTAAAATTGGCAACCCAGTTCTTGGCACAATCAACATGTTGGGCTGGCGGGACCGGGCATATTACGAAGCTGATCCATGGCGCGGCACTTGGGCAATGGAAGGTGGTGGCGTTTTGGTAAATCAGGCTCCTCATCAGTTGGATATTTTTCAATGGTACATGGGCGATATTGACGAAGTATACGCTGTGCAGCGAAATCTCAACCACCCCTTTATTGAAGTGGAAGACACTGCGTTGGCAATCGTGAAATTTAAATCCGGGGCCATTGGGAACATTGTTGTCAGCAATTCTCAAAAGCCCGGGATATATGGCAAGGTTCAGGTTCATGGAAATAACGGGGCTTCGGTAGGCGTACAGACCGATGGAGGGGCGATGTTCATTGCAGGGATGAGCAATGTGCTGGAGCCACCGGTAAATGATCTGTGGAGCGTGCCAGGTGAAGAAAACCTTTTGGAAAAATGGAATGAAGAGGACGCGGACTTTTTTAGTAAAATAGACGCAACTGTATATTATATGCAGTGTCAGATCCAGGATTTTCTTGATGCCATAGAAAATAATAGGGAACCATTAGTGAGTGGAACTGATGGGCGCAAGACCGTGGAGTTGTTTACGGCGATCTATCGCTCGTCAAGAGATAACAAACCTGTCAAATTTCCATTGGAACCCGAAATAGTCAGAAATGATTTTGATGGCAGGTTGGGAAGTAATGATAAAACTAATACACGAAAATGAAAGTAAATATTTTTAAACGGCTCTGGCTCATATTGCTTTCTGTAGGCCCAGGGATTTTTTGCATAGGATATACAATAGGCACTGGCAGCGTTACATCCATGATAAAATCGGGTAGCCAGTATGGGCTGCAATTGCTTTGGGTGCTTTTTTTAAGCGCGTTTTTTGCATGGATTTTAATGGAATCTTACGGGCGTTTTGCGGCTGTCACCGGCAATACCGCTGCACATAGTTTTAGGAATAAATTAAAGTGGGGGAAATTTTGGGCCATTCTTACCATCATTGGAGTGGTAATGGGTCAATGGAGTGCATTGTCTGGTATCCTCGGCCTTACCAGCAGTGCCCTTTATGAAGTATTGAGATTGTTTTTTCCAGTAATAAGCGAAAGCAATTATTGGGCCGTATTGGGGATTGCGGTTGCATTGATCATTATAATGTATGCTTTCTTATTAGTTGGTAAATACTCCTTTTTCGAGAAGGTGCTGGTAGTATTTGTTACATTGATGGGCATCTCGTTCATCCTTTCCATGTTTATGGTCCTACCCTCCCCGAAAGAAATTATTCAAGGTTTTGTTCCGAGCATTCCACCCGGAGGTAATTTAATGGTGGCTGCTTTTGTCGGTACTACCATGGCTGCGCCAACATTTATTGTCAGGCCTTTGATTGTTAAAGAAAAGGGGTGGAATAAATCCCACTTAAAAGAACAACGAAGGGATGCACTGACTTCAGCTATTTTTTTGTTTGTAATTAGTGCCACGATCATGATTGCAGCAACAGGGGCGCTTTTTCATGAAGGAAAAATTGTGACTAAAGTTTTGGATATGGTGTATGCGCTGGAGCCTGTCGCTGGAAAATTTGCTGTGGCCGTATTTATGTTTGGGGCCATGAGTGCAGGGGTTTCATCCATATTTCCAATATTAATGGTGCTTCCGTTATTGATTGGTGACTACAAACAGGGGAAGATGGATATCAAATCTTCAACATTCAAAATTTTGGCAGGGCTGGCTTGTCTGGTAGGATTGGTAGTGCCTGTTTTTGGTGTTAACCCTATCATGGCACAGATCGCCACTCAAGTTGCTTCTGTCTTTATTTTGCCCGTCGTCATATCAGGCATTATTGTATTGATGAATATGAAATCGTTAATGGGCGAGGATAGGGCAAGTCTTTTTTTAAATATTGCTCTATTTGCGGCTTTGGCTTTTTCACTGGTAATATCTTACACAGGCATTTTAGGGTTAAACGAATACTTCACAACATTATAACCGCAAAAACCATGAGATGTAAAGCGTTACATTACCGTTCCGCACTCGTACTGTCGCTTGTTTTGTTGGCGACTTCAGTGCAAGTCAAAGGCGGGGAAGTGATCTATGTATCTTTACAAAAGCGGGTTCCATCTAATTTGGACAAAGGTGCCTGAATCATAGAAAACCGGAAATTGTATAGTAACTTATTTTCAAAAAAGGCTCATTGAGCAATATGCAAAAACGCAAGTGCAAATCAGTAAATATTGAATTGTCCGTCTTAGGAACTGGATGTTGGACATTTGGGGGAGGGGAATATTGGGGCGATCAAAATCAAAAGGATGTTACAGAGGTAGTTCATGCCTCTGTAGATCTTGGTATCAACTATTTTGATACGGCAGAGGTCTATAATGATGGACGTAGTGAAGCATCACTTGGTGAGGCGATAAAAGGAATTTTGCGACACAAAATTGTGATTGGCACCAAGGTCAGTACTTCCAACTGTTACAAAGACATATTGATCAAACATTGCGAGGCATCATTAAAAAGATTGCAAACGGATTATATCGATTTGTATATGATTCACTGGCCAATCCATCCCAACTCCATAAGCCATTTCACCAATGACCAAAAAATCATTGAAAATCCCCCTAAAATCCATGAAACCATTGAGGCTTTTAGAATCTTGAAGCAACAGGGGAAGATCCGGGAATTTGGCATCAGCAATTATAGTAGTGGCAGGATGAGTGATCTGCCAATAAGTGAAATTGCCGTAAATGAATTGCCATATAACTTGCTCTGTCGCGCAGCAGAGTACGATACCTTGCCTTTTTGTCAGGAACAAGGAATTGGAGGGATCGGATACATGGCTTTATTACAAGGGATTTTGTCTGATAAATTTGCGACATTGAAAGCTGTGCCAGCCTGGAGACGACGGACAAGGCATTTTAATTCCATGGGGGCAAACGAATGTCGTCATGGTGAGAAAGGAGCTGAAGCAGAAACCGATGCAGCACTTGCAGGCATTAGGAATCTCTGCAAAAAGACCGGATTATCCATGGTAGAGATTTCCATGCAATGGATCTTGGCAAACCCTGCCATTACCTGTTCATTGGTTGGCTCCAGAAATATACAACAGTTGGAAGCAAATGTAAAATCGATTGAGCAACCTCTTGATAAAGAAATAAAGGCAGAGCTAGACCGAATTACACGTCCATTAATGAATAAACTTGGAAACCACCTCGATTATTATGAAAGTGCTGTGAACGACCGGACGATGTAGTTCATGGATTTTGATGACATTTTTTTGATTTTATGGCCTCGGAGCAAGTGGATATCAAATGGGATTTATACCCGAAGAAAGATTTTCTTTTTATATAGAAAGTATAAAAATCCCCACTCTACAGCCAGAAAACAAACCACCTTGGCTACGGCACTATATGGCTCCCCTACAATCTGGTAAACCCATGGGAACAATGCGTCAGCAGTGTAAGAGAATTTTATAAAGTCGCCAGCCATGTAAATCAAGATGGAGTTCATGCCAATTACCTTAAAGAAAAATGCCCAATTTTTATATCCTTTTATATCAATGATATAATAAAAAAGTGCCATCAACAGCATACTCAATCCGCCGCACTGCAAAGTAAAAGAACTTGTCCATAAGTTTTTATTGATCGGGAAAACCAAATTCCATAATTGAGCTGCAATAATGAGTACCACTCCAGTGGTCGCAATGCGCAATGCCGTTTTTTCCATGGCTTCCGGGGAAGTTGTTTTCAAAAGATTTCCGGTATATATACCTAGTAGTGCAGTTCCAATGGCTGGAATAGTAGAGAAAAGCCCCTCGGGGTCATGAATTCCCAAGTACAATCTTCCTGGCATGATTGTTCTATCTAGATATGAGATTATATTTCCTTCCATCGTTAGGTCACCGGCCGAAAATCCGGGTGCTGCCGAAAGCAATATTAGCAGCCAGTAGCCGAGAAGTAATACCGAGAACCAGATGATTTGTCCGTGTTGTTTGGTGTACAAGAAAATAATATTGGCAAACATATATGCCAGACCAATACGGGCAAGTACACTTCCAAAGCGAATTTCTGAAATTGGTTTGAATTCCAGTCCATTGTTGTACACAATACCTAGAAGCATTAAAATGAGTCCCCGTTTGATGACTTTTAAGAGCAAGTCATTTTTCGAAACCCCTTTGGATATTTGCTTGCCAAGGGAAAATGGAGTTGCCACCCCGGCCATAAATAAGAACAATGGAAAAATCAGATCGTATGCCGCAAATCCGTGCCAATCGGGGTGGGTAAATTGGGTTTTGAGCATAATCCAAAATGGAGCTTCCGTAATTTCAGCAAAACGAAAAAAAATTTCTTCTGCACCCATGATCCAAAACATATCAAAACCCCTAAGGGCATCGAGTGAATAAAGGCGCTGACTGGGAAGTGATTGTTGCATTTTTGAAGAGGTTTAACGGCTATATTACAACTTAAATCTAAAAATGTACTACCGTATTTTGCCAAAAGTTATTTTTTATTTTTATTGCAAATTGGCTCTAATATCTTCTTTCTAATTGTAGTATTGATTGAATGATTTGCCACGAAAAGACATTTAACCCAAAGAAAAAAAAACTTAGCTATATCACTTATTTTATAACCTAATCATTTTCGTTACCTTACTTTTATATAAATAAAAATCATGCAAATAATAGAAGAATCAAAGCAATATGATGCGATAATTGTAGGCTCCGGAGCAGGCGGGGGAATGTCAGCAAAAGTGCTGGCAGATGCGGGACTAAACATAGCCATTGTGGAAGCAGGGCCATATTTCGATCCCAAAGACCCGGAGACACAAACACAATTTAAGTGGTCATATGACTCTCCAAGGAGAGGTGCAGGCACTACTAGGCATTTTGGTGATTTCGACATGGCTTATGGTGGGTATGATATTGAAGGGGAGCCATATACGACAACAGAAGATACGGAATTTAGGTGGTTTCGCTCCAGAATGTTAGGTGGCAGAACCAACCACTGGGGGCGGATATCCCTGCGTTTTGGGCCACAAGACTTTAAAGCGCGCGACAAAGATGGATTGGGAGACAACTGGCCGATAAGCTATGAGGATGTAAAACCCTACTATGATAAGATAGATAAATTGATTGGTGTTTTTGGAAGTAAAGAGAGGTTGCCAAACGATCCTGATGGGTTTTTCCTTCCTCCGCCTAAGCCAAGGCTTCATGAACTTTATTACATAAAGGGGGCAGAGAAAGTGGGAATAAAAGCAATTCCCTCCCGACTTTCCATTCTTACGAAACGATTAAATGAAGAACGAGGTGTTTGTTATTTTTGTAGGCAGTGTAGCCGGTCATGCAGTATATATGCCGATTTTTCTGCAGGGTCTTGTTTGGTTTTTCCGGCTCAGAAATCTAAAGGGCAGGTAGATCTGTATGTCAATGCCATGGTACGCCAGGTGTCTACTGGCAAGGATGGCAAGGCTACAGGAGTGCATTTTATCAATAAAGAAGACAGAAAGGAATACCATCTTCGTGGAAAAGTAGTTGTCCTAGCTGCTTCTGCTTGTGGATCGGCTAGAATACTTTTAAACTCAAAAAGCCCTCAGCATCCAAATGGACTTGGTAATAGCAGCGGTGTTGTGGGAAAATATCTCCATGACTCTACCGGCTCTAGCAGTGTGGCAATAATCCCTGAACTTCTTGATCGGAAGATGACCTATAATGAGGATGGAATAGGTGGTTTGCATGTATATTCGCCATGGTGGGGGGATAATAAAAAGCTGGATTTTCCTCGTGGCTATCATATTGAGTTGGGAGGAGGAATGAGTATGCCGTCTTATGGTTTTGGTAGTAACTTGCAGAGAATGGCAAAACACCTCGGGCACGAGGCAGGAGGCTATGGAGACCAGTTGAGAAAGGATGTGAAAAGATTATATGGGGCGACATTAGGATTGGCAGGCAGAGGAGAGTGTATTGCAAGAGAAGATAACTATTGTGAGCTTGATCCAGATACTGTCGATGAATTCGGGATCCCTGTGTTGCGCTTCAACTATACATTTTCAGAGCATGAGCTCAATCAGGCCAAGCATATGCACAAAACATTTGCAGAGGTTTTTGATGCTTTGGGGGCAGAGCCAATGTGGGAGGCTCCTGGTAAGGAGCAAAACTATGGATTAGACAAACCGGGGGAAGTTATTCATGAGGTAGGAACAACAAGGATGGGTGACAACCCCAAAACCTCCGTGACAAATAAATATCAGCAATTGCATGATGCTGACAACGTATTTGTGGTAGATGCAGGTCCCTTCGTGTCTCAGGCAGATAAAAACTGTACATGGACCATACTTGCGCTTTCATGGAGGGCATCAGATTATATAGTAGAACAGATTAAAAAAAGAAATATTTAAATGATGGATCGACGAGAAACACTCAAATCTTTGCTCTTAGGTGGTATGGCCGCAGGAGCACTAGTCAGTTGTGCAGAAGATGTAGCAGTACAGGAAGAGCTGCCAAAAGCGGCGCTAGGCGATTATGGCCGAACTGAAAAGGAGAAGGAAAGGGATGCTGAACTCTTGGAATCCGGCCCATCTTTTACCACTGAAGAATTGGAAACCATTGCCATACTTTGTGATATCATTTTGCCCGCTACATCATCGGCAGGGTCTGCAACAGATGCGGATGTTCCCGATTTTATTGATTTTATCGTTAGGGACATGCCCTATCATCAGGTTCCTGTTAAAGGAGGCTTGATGTGGTTGAATACGGAGTCGAATAAGCGATTTGGAAAAGTCTTTAAGGATATTGACAACAGTGAGCAAATCAAGATCGTTGATGACATTGCTTATCCTGACAGGGCTACTCCCGAAAAGCTGCCAGGGGTTAAGTTTTTCAATAAAATGCGCGATCTCACCCTTACCGGATATTTTACAAGCAAGATGGGTATTAAGGATTTGGGCTATCAGGGCAATTCGCCAAATGTATGGGATGGTGTGCCTGCAGATGTGCTCAAAGAGCATGACATGGAATATACTCCAGAATGGATTGCTAAATGTCTTGACGTTTCGAAACGCATGGATACGGCCAAATGGGATGACGACGGCAATTTATTGACTTAGAAACATTTAGGTTATTTTGAACTTCATGTTTTCACTATAAACAAACTACCATGGAATTAGGAACGTTTTCAGTTAGCCTCACAGTCAAAGACATCAATGCTTCGAAGGCATTTTACGAAAAACTTGGATTTACTGTCTTCGGTGGTGACATCGAGCAGAATTGGCTCATTATGAAAAATGACAAGGCTGTGATCGGGTTATTTCAAGGAATGTTTGAAAAAAATATTTTGACATTCAATCCAGGTTGGGATGAGAATGCCGGGAATCTGGAATCATTTACAGATGTTAGGGATATTCAGCGTCAGCTCAAAAGTGAGGGTGTAGCGTTGGAATCTGAAGCGGACGAGAGTTCTTCGGGTCCGGCAAGTTTTATAGTTGTTGATCCCGACGGGAATCCTATCCTCGTGGATCAGCACGTTTAGCTTTTGTTCACTAAGTGATTTCATGGATTTTATAGGCTTTTGAGGTCTTTCTACCACTAAAGACGGCTGATGCAAATTGATAGTTTATACGCGCAGGCAGCATATTGAGTTCAAATGTCGCTATTCTGCCATTTCATTATTTTTTGACAAACTGTCTCATATAAAAAAATCCTTTTTAGTGGAAGAATCATGGTTTTTTAGCACTTTTGCTTGATAAATAAAGAACCATGACCAAACCGGATAATCACATTTTAGTCATCTTTGGAGCCTCTGGCGATCTTACCTATCGAAAACTCGTTCCTGCGCTTTTTGATCTTTTTGTTCAGAAATCACTTCCTGAAAATTCAGCAATACTAGGGGTTAGTCGTACCAAATTGAGTGATGCTGCCTTTAGGGAAAAAATGAAAATGGGTATTCTCAAGTTTTCAAACTTAGGCAAAGATCACGAAGATAAAATAGATGCTTTTTTGCCACAGGTTTTTTACCAGCCATTGAATACTTTCGAGGCAGATGATTATATTCATTTGAAAGAGAGGCTAGGAAAAATAGATGCTGAATGTGGTACAGAAGGCAATTACCTATATTATCTTTCGACACCTCCAAGTCTGTATAAAATTATTCCCGAGAATCTGGCACAGCATAAACTCAACCGGCAGGCAAGCAATACCGGGTGGAAACGCATCATCATAGAAAAACCTTTTGGCTATGATTTGAAAACAGGAAAAGCACTTAATAAGGACTTGCTGAAATTTTTCAAAGAAGATCAGCTTTATAGAATTGACCATTATCTCGGCAAAGAAACGGTGCAAAACCTGTTGGTTACCAGATTTGCCAATGGCATTTTTGAACCGCTTTGGAACAGAAATTACATCCACCACGTGGAAATTACCACCTCCGAAAGTATTGGCGTGGAAGGACGAGGGGGATACTACGAAGGGTCCGGGGCTTTGCGCGATATGGTGCAAAACCACCTGTTGCAAGTAACCGCCCTTGTGGCAATGGAACCCCCGACAACAATAGAAGCGGCTTCGATACGCAATGAGCGCATCAAAGTGTTGCAATCGCTGCGTCCCCTGACCAAGCACGACTTGGAACATAATGTAATCCGTGGGCAATATACTGCGGCTAAAGTCAGGGGAAAGCAAGTGATCGGCTACCGCGAAGAAGAAGGCGTGGATCCGGACAGCCGTACAGAGACTTATGTGGCGATGAAATTTCACATTGACAACTGGCGCTGGGGCGGGGTGCCTTTTTATATCCGTACTGGAAAATTTTTACCAACAAGGGTAAGCGAAGTCGTGATCCATTTCAAGCCAACCCCACAGTCACTTTTCGTGGATAACAAGGACTTCTGCAACGATGGAAATATATTGGTGATCCGAATCCAACCAGACGAAGGCATGCTTTTAAAATTTGGCGTGAAGATTCCGGGAGCAGGGTTTCAAGTCAAAAATGTAAACATGAATTTCCACTATTCCGATCTACAAGAAACTTATGTTCCGAGTGCTTATGAGCGGTTGCTGCTCGACGCGATGAATGGCGATGCAACGCTTTATGCTCGTGGAGATGCTGTCGAGACTGCATGGAATTTCGTACAGCCAATCATTGATTATTGGGAAAATGACCCCGAGGCAAAACTTCACGGCTATCCTGCGGGAAGTTGGGGGCCCGATGTGGCAGATCAACTGATCGAACAAAAGGAAATTACCTGGCGCTATCCATGCAAGAACCTCGCAGAGGATGGTATTTATTGTGAGTTATAATTATCGAATTTCATGGCAAAACCCGAAGTATTGATATTTGAAAATACACAGCTTTTAGTTGAAGCTTTTACACAGCACTTTATAAAACTTATTATGGAAAAACCTAGGGATTTCAGTGTTGCCCTTTCAGGTGGAAGTACACCCAAGGTGTGGTTTGAGCATTTGGCAAAAAACCATCAAGATGATATTCCATGGAATAAAGTACACTTTTATTGGGGTGATGAGCGTTGTGTGCCTCCTGAAGATGACGAGTCAAACTATGGCATGACCAAAAAATATTTACTCGATCGTATTGATATTCCAAAGGAAAATATCCATCGTGCACAAGGGGAACTTGCTCCAAAAGAAGCCTCTGACGTATATGCCAAAGATATTTGCAAAAACTTGAGAGTGGACAAAGTACCTGTTTTTGATCTGGTGATTTTGGGCATGGGTGATGACGGTCACACGGCTTCTATATTTCCACATCAGATTGACCTATGGAATTCAAAGGATTTTTGTGTCGTAGCCACCCACCCGGTTTCCGGTCAGCAGCGGGTTAGTCTCTCAGGGAAAGTTATCAATGCGGCACGATCCATTGCTTTTTTGGTGACTGGAGCCAACAAGGCAGAAAAAGTCAGGGAAATATTGTCCAACGAAAAAGTGGCTGCCACCTACCCGGCCAGCTTGGTCGATCCCGATAAACTGACTTGGTTTTTGGACGGATCTGCCGCTTCGGAAATCAATCAGAATGCCTAAAAAAACCATGCTTCTTCTGGCACTTGGCACCTTGGTGGTGTTTGGTGGACTGGGAATCATATTTATTCCCATGGCCAGAGCAGTGGACGTTATGGAGTTTCTTTCCGGCTCCGAAAAGCTTTGGGTTCAAATATTCATTGGATTGGTTGTTGGGTTTGTTACCGCCAAGGCGGGGTGGCAGATCACTACTTTGCCCATGATGGATAAAAACAAGAAGTTTTTTGCGAATATGGTTAGGCCTATGAAGCTTACCGACGTACAAATAGTTTTTGTGTCTATCTGTGCAGGAGTAGGAGAAGAATTATTGTTTCGAGGAGCGATCCAGCCATTCCTCGGGATTTGGATCACATCCATACTTTTCGTACTGATCCATGGATATTTAAACCCATTTAACTTGCCATTGACATACTATGGAATTTACATGGTTTTGGTCATTGGCGTTTTGGGATTGATGACCGAGTATGTGGGAATAATTACCGCTATGATCGCACATACCATCATTGACATTATTCTGCTCAAGGAACTTTCAAATGTTCGCTTGTCGGGAAATGGAGATGCTACGGAAGGCTAAACACTTGGTTTTTTCATGGGTTTTAAGAGCTTTTTTGGTTGGTTGGCCAAAGGGTGGCTAGCTAAATTTTGCACATGAGGAGAGTTTGCTGTTGAAATGATAAACATGAAATCAGTTAGGCTTTTGTTTTTTCATTTTATGTCTATGCTGAAAAAGATTTCGAATCTTGCCAAAAGGTGAAAAACTGTAATAAGTTACAATTAGGAATATTAACCCAACAAATATTAATAAGCCCCCTCCCAATCCCGATCTTTGTAGTGTTCTACTATTTATACCTACTGCGACCATATCATTGATTATCATAATTGTACCAGTCGAGATAATTACAGGGCTAAAATTAATGTTGGAAAGACATCCCTAAATTTTGTTTTATACTTCATCGATTGATATTACTTGGGCACATAAATAAAACAATTTTAATGTCCTTTTTGGTAATTACCACCCTGAATTTATTTAATTTAATTTAATATCCGAATCTACAAAACAAGTCTATATAAAAAAGGTACTTTGCTAAAACATCAATTTACCATGGGTTTTAGAGGCTTTTTAGACTCAAAAATCAAATCGGCTCCATGTGGATCGTGGCTTCGATGTTTAGTCTATTTAAAATCTCCAACTCTATCTTATCGGCAATTTCGTGCGCGTTCTCCAATGTGGTTTGCTTTGGTAGCATGATGTGCATGGTCAGTTCGATATGCTCTCCGTAGCGATGCAAGTGTACATGGTGCAAGTGGGTATCCATACCACTTACTTCTAGAGCGATGGTTTTTAAATCGTCCAGCAAATCATTGTCAGGCTTCTCCCCGAGGAGCTTGTCGGTGCCTTCCTTGATGATTTCATAAGCTGCATAAAATATTAGCAGAGATACAATCAATCCCAATACCCCATCAATCCACCAATAGTACTTCCCCGCAAAAATTCCTGCTAAAATGATAAATGAAGAAATGGCATCGCTGCGATGGTGCCAGCCATCTGCCTTGAGCGATGGATTGCCGGACTTTTTACCTGCCCAAAACGAAAACTGCGCAAGTGCTTCTTTTACTACCACA
Organism: Bacteroidia bacterium; assembly: GCA_030426345.1. Lineage (GTDB taxonomy): Bacteria > Bacteroidota > Bacteroidia > Cytophagales > Cyclobacteriaceae > JAAUQL01. The sequence continues at coordinate 2,696 of JAUHYU010000030.1, read as the reverse complement.
GAAATCGCTGTGATCCAAATGGCGAAACTACCAAAGACCACGCTGTTGTGGTCTAATAGGCTGGCAATACTGTCCTTGCCAAATTCAAAACCAATAAGACCTAAGATTGCACCTATAATAATCGCAGCCACAAGTTCTGCGCGTCCATGGCCAAAGGGATGTTCTTTATCTGGGGGCTTGCTGGATACCTTTGCGCCAATCAGCACTACAATTGAACTGATCGAATCAGAAAGTGTGTGCCAGGCATCGGCCATCAGCGCTAGCGAACCGGTCGTCACTCCCGCCCAATATTTGAAAATGAAAAGCAGGCCATTACAAACGATGGAAAACCATCCTTGAAGGTAGGCGAGTTTTTTATTGGAGAAATTGGTATCGAAAGGCATCAGCCAAAAGGTAGGGAATTTTCATAAAAAAATAGGTTCCTGTCATGGACAAGAACCTATTTCACTGTTTTTTTATTTTATCAAACTAAACATAGTCGCTCAGCATCACCGGCATCACGAGCATGAGAATATCTTCATTGTCAGCTTGATCTTTAGGTACGATCAGTCCTGCTCGGTTTGGCTCAGAGAGCTGTAGCGTGATTTCTTTGCCGCCCAGATTGTTGAGCATTTCCATCATAAAACGCGCATTGAATCCAATTTCAATATCTTCTCCATCGTGTTCGCACGAAAGCCGCTCGTTGGCTTCATTAGAAAAATCAAGGTCTTCGGCAGAGATTTGCAATTCACTTCCCGTAATTTTCAACCGTACCTGATTGGTCGTTTTATTGGCATAGATGGAAATCCTTTTTAAGGAATTCAGCAACTCAAGCCTGTTAATGCTCATATGATTGTCATTCTCCGCAGGAATTACATTTTCATAATCCGGAAAACGCTCATCGATCAGTCGACAAATCATCTTGATATTGTTGAAATGGAAGAATGCATTGGCCATATTAAACTCTATGGATACATTGGTGTTTTCGTTGGGCAGCGTAGAGTTCAACAGGTTCAGCGCCTTCCTTGGGATAATGATAGAATGTTCCTGATCTCCCTCAGTTGCGACATCCACTCTTCGATATCTAATCAATCTGTGCCCATCGGTTGCCACAAATGTGGTGTTGGTTGGCGAAAGGTTGATAAAAACCCCTGTCATGGCTGGCCTTAGCTCATCATTGCTCGTAGCAAAAATACTGTTTGAAATAGCGCTTGAGAGGGCATCTGTAGAAATATCCACATTGTAGCCATCGGAAACTTCCGGGATTTTCGGGAAGTCCGTGGAGTTTTCTCCTGCCAATTTATACCGCCCGTTGTCACTGCTGATTTCAATAGAATATGTTTCTTCATCTATCGAAAAAGTGACAGGTTGCTCAGGGAGGTTTTTCAGAGTCTCCAATAATATTTTTGCCGGTACGGCGATGCTTCCAGAGTCTTTGGCTTCAACTTCCAGCTCAGTGATCATAGATGTTTGCAGATCAGAAGCAGTAATAACTAATTTGCCGTCTTCAATTTCAAAAAGAAAATTTTCAAGAATAGGAACCACCGGATTTGTGGTGATCACGCCATTGATGTTGTTTAGCTCTTTTAGTAGTGATGCCGACGAAACGATAAACTTCATTAAAATGGTTTTTAAGGTTCAATAAAAATCCAGGTAAATTTAAAAATAAATATCTATTTTCAATGCTTTACCCGGCTAGCAAATTGAGATATCAAGTCGCTGTAACGAAAAGGTAAATGAATTTATCTCCATGGATTTGGCGAATAATTCTTAGTTTCGCAAGTTAATCGCATTTTTTGAAAAAACCCTTCTTAATTTCTGTTTGTATGGAAGAATTTTTTGAAGCCAAGTCATTTATCCAAAGCAAATTTCCACATACTCCTGAAATTGGGATTATCCTCGGGACAGGTCTTGGTCGTCTTGTTGGGGAAATAGATGTTCATTGCTCCATTGACTATGCTGACATACCGCATTTCCCGATTGCAACGGTAGAGAGCCATAATGGACGACTAATTTGCGGAAAGATAGGTGATAAAACGGTCATCGTGATGCAGGGGCGGTTTCATTACTATGAAGGATATTCCGCTAAAGAAGTGACATTTCCTGTCCGGGTGATGAAACTGTTGGGTATCAAAAAGCTCTTTATATCCAACGTGTGTGGAGGGCTCAACGAAGCGCACCAGGTCGGGGATTTGATGATTATAAAAGACCACATCAACCTGCAGCCAGACAATCCGCTGCGCGGACCAAATCTTGATGATTTTGGGATTAGGTTTCCCGATATGAGCGAACCTTACGATAGGAGCCTTATTGCCCGTGCAAAGGAAATCGCTGCCGAAAAAGGCATTAAAATCCATGAAGGCGTGTATGCCAGTGTGACCGGACCCAATCTGGAAACGCCTGCCGAATATAGATTTTTGCGCGTCATCGGTGCCGATGCGGTAGGCATGTCTACCGTGCCGGAAAATATTGTAGCACGACATATGAACATTCCCGTATTCGCCATTTCTGTCATTACTGATTTGGGGCTTGAAGTTGATGGTAAAATAGAAAAGGTGACTTTGGAAATGGTACTTGCTGCTGCTGACAAAGCCGAACCGGAAATGACAAAGATCATACAAGAGATGGTTGTCAGACAAGCGTAGCAGCATTGGTTTGCCATGGAAAATGAAGTACTTTTGTGACGGAAAATAATAGCAGGGTGAACAATGGGCATG